>JBDTPD010000066.1:0-11368 GCA_039932855.1 Chitinophagaceae bacterium
GCGTTATCTTACTTCAAAAGAAATTGCCGATATGGATTGCGATAGGAGGTACACCTGAATCAATCGTGCGGGCAGCAACAATGGGATTGCCGATGGCATTAGCTATCATCGGTGGTATGCCCGACAGGTTTGCTTCACTAACCAATTTATATCGCCAGACAGCTGTTAATGCGGGTCATGATATTAATTCATTGCAGGTTGGCATCAATTCGCATGTATATGTTTCGGATACTTCGCAAAAAGCTGCTGATGAATTTTATCCGTCGTATGCAGATGTAATGACAAGACTCGGCCGCGAACGCGGATGGCAGCCGATGTCGACCGGACAGTTTGAAGCTATGCGATCAAAACAAGGATCATTATTAGTAGGAAGCCCGCAGCAGGTGATCGATAAAATTTTATACGAGCATGAGTTGTTTGGCAATACACGCTTCCTCGCGCAGATGAGTGTCGGCGCTTTGCCACATGATAAACTCATGCATTCAATCGAATTATTCGGGACCAAAGTTGCTCCGGCTGTAAGAAAGGCTCTTGCCCCGGCGGTAAAAGCCTGAAAAATGTAATCTAAAATGTAAAAGGTGACCAGTCTAAAAGCTGGTCACCTTTTACATTTTAGATTTTAGATTCTGCATTTTACATTTTAAGCCCAGCTCCCCCAATCAATCTTCACCTCTATATCCGGGTGAATACTTTTCATGACGGGGCAGGCTTCACCGGTATTTTTGAGAATGATCCTGGTTTTCTCTTCTATATTTTTCAATGAATCAGGTATATGAAATGTTAAATCTATACCGCCGACGCGACGCGGATCGGCTTTCATGATCTTTAATACTTCCACTTTCATATCATTCAGATCGAAACCCATGCTGCGTGCCTTAATGCCCATTACCGTCACCATACAGGTGGCAAGACTGGTAGACATGAGGTCCGTAGGAGAGAAGCGTTCACCTTTTCCATGGTTATCTGGTGGTGCATCTGTCTCGATAGAAGACCCACTTTTAAGATGGGTACAGGTGGTGCGGAGTTCGCCATTATAAACTACTGTTGAGGTCATTTCAATTTTTGCCCTAAATTTACGTTACTAATTAAAATTAAACTGAAGATCTGTGAAGAAACTAAGCCTCATAATATTCCTGACATCGCTTGTCATTTCTTCGTTTGCGCAAACGACCCGTGAAGATAGAAAAGATAAAAAAGAAGCAAAGCGCCAGAAGATAAATGAAATGGTCAGGCAAGCAGAAGAAGGTGTGCTTGTGTATGAAAAGCAAAACATCTTTGGGATCCAGCTTCGCTCTAATGGTTACGGCGCTTTCTATGAATTGGGAAAAATGCGTACCAATAGAAAGACAAATATTTATCGCCTTGACATTGCTGAGATCAAAGATCACAGAGAAGAAAAATTATTTGGTGGTAGTTTCCTTTTTGGCAACCCATACATTTATGGTAAGATCAATTTCTTTTACCCGGTTACACTTGGATTTGGACAACAATACATTCTTGGGCAAAAAGGAAATAAGAATGGTGTAGCAGTATCTGCCATTTACAATGCAGGTTTATCAATTGGATTACTTCGTCCTTATTACGTAGATGCAAAGACTTCTACCAATGAAATAAAAGCCATCAAGTATTCTTCCCAGGATAGTCTTTTATTCCTTAGCAGCGATGTACAGGGTGCGAGTGGTTTGGGTAAAGGATGGGGCGATCTTAAAATAAAACCAGGTGGTTTTGTAAAAGCAGCTATGCGTTTCGATTATGGTCGTTTCAATGAATCTGTGAATGCACTGGAGATCGGAATGAACTTCGAAATGTATGCATCTAAAATACCGCTCCTTCTTTTACAGAAGGATAAACGCATGTTCTTCGAAATGTACATTGCGATTTTGTTTGGAAAGAGGAAGTAAGTTTTAAGTTGAAAGTTGAATGCATTACTCGTGAATATCTTTGCATAGTTGGGTTGAAAAGTTGAAGGGAACAGTTTAAAACAGGTGGGGTAACTTAACAAAGAATAGTGGTATGGCTAGTGTGTCGGGATTTGAAGATTTACAGATATGGCAATTGGCGAGAAAGCAGGCAAATGAGCTTTTCCAACTCTATACATGTGGTCCGTTTGCAACGGACTACTCATTACGAAATCAAATTAACGCTGCCAGTGGTTCAGTAATGGACAATATTGCCGAAGGTTTTGAACGTTCAGGTAATAAAGAATTCCTCAATTTTTTAGTGATCGCAAAAGGCTCCAACGGCGAGGTTCGCTCTCAGTTATTAAGAGCCCTTGACAGGAAGTATATTTCAACGGACATTTTCCAAAAGCTACTTTCTCAAAACATAGCGCTTAGTTCCAAAATAGCAAACTTCATGAAGTACCTCAAAAGTTCTGTAAGAAAGGGGTTTCGCTACGAATAGACCTGTTCCTTCAACTTTCAACCAATTTAAGAGATAGTTGTTACAATTATGTGTTCCACCTTCAACGCATTGCCACTATAAACATTCAACTTTGATTCGTATTTTTGCAGGATGACCGAACTCCCCGTTATCTCAACCACTGATCCCGTGCCGCCAAGGATAAAAAAGCCCGATTGGTTAAGGGTAAAGCTTCCTATAGGGGAAAGTTACAAGCATGTACGCGGCCTTGTTGATACACACAAACTTCATACTATTTGCGAAAGCGGAAATTGTCCCAATATGGGAGAATGCTGGGGTGCCGGTACTGCCACTTTCATGATCTTAGGCAATGTATGTACACGCAGCTGTGGCTTCTGTGCTGTAGCAACCGGCCGTCCGGAACCTGTTGATTGGGATGAGCCACAACGTGTAGCGGAGGCCATTCACCTGATGAAGGTCAAACATGCCGTTATCACATCCGTAGATCGCGATGAATTGAAAGATGGTGGCGCTGCAATCTGGTACAATACGATCAAAGCAGTAAAAGCTTTGAATCCTGATACGACGCTTGAAACATTGATCCCGGATTTTAAGGGTAAAAAAGAAGATATACAACAGGTGATTGAGGCAGCGCCGGAAGTGGTGTCGCACAATATTGAAACAGTCGAACGTCTGACCCGCCAGGTACGTATACAAGCCAAATACTGGCGCAGTATGGAAGTCATCAGGACCCTGAAAGAAGGTGGCCGGCGGACCAAAAGCGGCATCATGCTTGGCCTGGGCGAAACAAAAGACGAAGTCATTCAAACCATCAGGGATCTATATGATAATGGCTGTGATGTGATCACCATTGGCCAGTATCTTCAACCTACTCAAAAACATTTACCCGTTCACCGCTTTGTTCACCCCGATGAATTTGCTGAATACAAAGAGATTGGCTATTCACTCGGACTCGATTACGTAGAAAGCGGCCCGCTCGTTCGCTCTTCCTATCATAGTGAAAGACATGTTGTTGCTGGCCTCGGCCGCGCGGAGTGGCAGCTTAAGCAGTCAGAAATGATTTAAGTCAGCCCTTCAGTCGGCAGTCTGTAGTCGGACTCCGATCAAATAATGAGTATTACAGGTTTAGTACGCTGACTGCCGACTGAGAACTGCCAACTGCAGACTGAAATACGACGATTCTTCCTTATATTGTTCCTACCAAAACGTTTGAGTAATTCCAATGAGAATGTTCCGGACTTGTGTCGGTGTCTTGCTATATGTGCTATCTGGTCTGGCCGTGAGGTCCCAGACTAACACTTACGTTTTAAATGGTTCCGCTACTCAGAATTCCTGCAATTGCTATACACTAACAAGAGCCAGCAATGCTCAAAGTGGTAGTGTCTGGAACGCTACCAAAATCAACCTCACTCAATCTTTTGATTTTTCTTTCAATGTATTTTTAGGATGTACCGATGCTAACGGCGCTGATGGTATTGTATTCATTTTACAAACTATCGCTACCAGTGTGGGCACACCTGGTGGTGGATTGGGATTTGCAGGTGTTGTTCCTTCCATTGGTATCGCATTAGATACCTGGCAAAATACTGATCTGAATGATCCTCCGGAGGACCATATAAGTATTCAATCAAATGGCGGGATTGTACACGGCGCAGATCTTGCAGGCCCT
Organism: Chitinophagaceae bacterium; assembly: GCA_039932855.1. Taxonomy (GTDB): domain Bacteria; phylum Bacteroidota; class Bacteroidia; order Chitinophagales; family Chitinophagaceae; genus JAJKIP01. Next base: position 4,052 of record JBDTPD010000066.1, read on the forward strand.
GTGTCTATCTTGCCCGGTGGAGGCAATGTAGAAGATTGTCAGTGGCACGTGTTTCGGATATCATGGGATCCATCCACAAAGTTTCTTCGCGCTTTCTTCGATGGTAATATGCGCGTAGAAGCACAGGTAGATTTGATCACGACTATTTTTAATAATAATCCGGGAGTTTATTGGGGATTCAGCGCCGCGACGGGTGGAGCAAATAACCTGCAACAATTCTGTACTGCTTTGAATCCGGGATTCACTACTGATCTTACAGGCAATGCCACCTGTATTGGTAATAGCACCGTTGTATTCACCAATTCATCTGTTTCATTTGCACCAATCGACAGTTATTACTGGAATTTTGGTGATGGGCAAACAACAACTGTTGCTGACCCTCCGGCGCATGTTTATACAGCACCGGGGTTGTATACAGCTCAGCTTGCTATCATTGGTTTGGATGGATGCAAAAGTGATACACTGGAAAAAGTAATTGCAGTAGGAGATGCTCCTGTTGCTTCATTTGAAATATTTGATACCTGTGCAGGATCGATACCACGAATTGTTGATCATTCATCAGTAAGTGTTGGAACAATCACGCAATGGAACTGGTTACTGGACAATGTACCGTCGTTTACTGCGCAAGCACCACAACTATCTGAATTAGCACCAGGACCACACACCTTACAACTTTCTGTAGCGAGTAATTATGGTTGTAGTCCAACAATTGTTGCACAAAAGCAATTTTTCATTAAACAAACACCGACTATTGATGGCAAAGAAACAGGCGCTTGTATCTCTGTTCCTGTTTTATTTAATGGACTGCATACAGATAATGTAACGATTATCAATAACTGGTCATGGGACTTTGGTGATAACCATTCGGCAGTTGCGCAAAACACTTCACATACTTATATGCGTACGGGAAGTTTTACAGCTACATTAATGGCTATAGCTGATAATGGTTGCCGTTCCAATAAGGTGAATATACCGTTCACGATTGTACAGGCTGTTGCAAATGCAGGTAATGATACGATGATCGTTAACAATAAATCATTTCAATTACATGGAACAGGTGGCAGTGTTTACAATTGGTCACCGCCAACAGGAATCAATGATCCTTCGATTGCTGATCCTGTTATCAGCATATCAGATGATGCTGCTTATACATTGACAGTAACAACAGCAGAAGGATGTATAGATGAAGATGACATAAAGATCACGGTATTTAAAGGATCGAATATTTATGTACCGAATGCATTTACACCTGATGGAAATGGATTAAATGAAACACTTGCCCCGTATTATATTGGTATAAAAAAACTTTCTTATTTCAATGTATTCAATCGTTGGGGGCAGGCGATTTTTACAACACAAAATGTAACGCGCGGATGGGATGGAACCATCAATGGAGTCAAACAAGCAACAGGTGTTTATGTATGGCAATTGAAAGCGGTAGATTACGTCGGAAAAGTCTATCAATTAAATGGGACATTTACGTTGATCCGTTGATTTTTTATATGCTTAAACAACTTGCATTCAGTATATCTCAATTCATACTAGGGGTATACAATTATAACGTGAATACGAAGTGAATAACTGATGATTTAATTATTATCAAAGACTTGTTTTGGCACAATTTTGTATATAGATTTGTCAAAATTCATCCATGAAAAGGCTTTTATTCCCCGTCTTTTTAGTTTTGGCGTCCCTGATCACTGCAGCGGTATTCACTACAGTAACAGCGGTAACCCTTGCATCCTATTCAAAAGAAACAAACAAAACAGGTACTGTGATTCAAACATCTCTTGATGTGAATCGTTCGACTGTTAAACGTTGAGTAGCAATGCGGGATCTGATTAGCAGTAGGATAGTTTATTCTACCAGCATCGCTTACTCCTTAATTTAACGCTTTACGATATATAAAAGCCCCGCAATGCGGGGCTTTTGCTTTGAATAACAATCTTATAAATCAATTAATGCTGTTCCCATACCAATGCGCTGGCACCGAGTATAGCCGCATCTGACTCACGCAGATGGCTGATCAATAGTTTCACTCTGTTCTGGAACACCTGTATCAGGTTTTCCTCCATATGAAATCTGGTTGGCTTTAAGATAAGATCTCCAGCTTTGGTAAGACCACCGAATAAGATAATGGCTTCGGGACTGGAGAACATTACTGCATTTGCCAGGGCAAGACCTAATATCCTCCCCGTAAACTCATATACATCACGCGCCAGCTTATCACCCTGTATTGCTGCTTCATATACCTTCTTCGAATCCAGTTCATCCCTGGGAATATCTCTCAATAAACTTGGCTCATCTGTTTTTTCCAATACCTCAAGAGCTGTCAATCGCACACCTGTTGCTGATGCATATATCTCTAAAGGTCCTCTTTTACCTGTGCCCGGGTGTAATCTTCCATCAGGGATGACAATGGTATGACCAAGTTCACCGGCAAATCCATCGTATCCATAGATCAATTGTCCATTTGCAACAATACCACTTCCAACACCGGTTCCTAAGGTGATCATGATAAACTCTTTCATTCCTTTCGCTGCACCATACATCATTTCACCAATAGCCGCTGCATTAGCATCGTTGGTCAATGTCACAGGCAAATTGAATTTGCTGCGCATCATCTTTGCTAATGGAATAATTCCTTTCCATGGCAGGTTAGGTGCATACTCAATGGTACCTGTATAATAATTGCCATTGGGAGCGCCGACGCCTACACCCTTCATTCTACCAATACCACCTGCTTTATCTATCAGTACCATCAATGCTGTATGCAAATCATCAATGAACGTATTGACATCCGTATGTTTCTTCGTTGATATTTCATCGGAGAAAAGAACATTACCATCACGGTCAACGATCCCAAATTTAGTACCGGTGCCGCCGATATCGATTCCTATCGCAAGCGCCTGTAACGATTGTGCCATTGTTTAAAATGTGTTTTTATGTAATAGGGTAAAATTAAGAATTATGAGTTATGAATTACGAATGTTTCATCTTACCGAGATCATTCATAATTCATAACTCATAATTCTTAATCAATAAAGTCACAATTAGTGTCCGCTTCCACCACTCACTTCCGAATCGTAATCTATTCCCTGGCGCTTTAAAATTCCTTTCACAGCAAAGCCAAAGAATGCGAGGTAAGCAAAACAAATAGCAGCTATAAAATAAGAATGGTGAATACCGGTGATATCTGCCAGTTTACCCTGGATAGGAGGAATGATACCACCACCAAGGATCATCATGATCAGGAACGCTGAACCTTGTGATGTATATTTTCCTAATCCTGCCACTGACAAACTAAATATACATGGCCACATGATTGAACATACAAGTCCACCACTTAAGAATGCATAGATCGCAACCGTGCCTGTGTTCATCAAACCGATAATCATAGCAGCCACACCAAGTAAACTAAATACAAGCAATGTTCTGGCAGGCTTTTGTTTGGTAATAAAGAAAGCAGCGATCTGTACCAATACGCAGACAATATAGTAATACAAAGGCTTCATATCATACCCAAACAATGTATTGATAGCAATGATAATTCCAAATGCGATCAGCGGAACAATAAACTGCAGAAGGAGTTTGGTATTCTTCGACAATTTAAATGCATTGATAGCGCCGGTCCACCGGCCGATCATCAAACTTCCCCAATACATACCGATATAAGGCGTGGCCTCAGAAGCAGCATGCGCACCAAAATCTTTCTGTCGCAATAGCTCTCCAAGATTACTACCGATGGTTACTTCCACACCGACGTATACAAATAATGCGAGCATACCCAATACCAACTGCGGATATTGCATGGCACCCCATCCCTCTGACGCTTTGCGCGCACTCAGGTTTGACAACAGCAGACCAATTACGATTACTGCCAATGCACCAAGCAACCATTTTAACCGGTATGATTCAAGCGGGTGTTTATATTCAGCGATCTCTTGATTCTTTTTATCATTATCAGCTTTGATACCTTTTACACTTGCAATAGCAGCTACCGAAGCAGGTACTGTCGCATACCGGTTGGATAAAGAATCAAGCTGGGCATTCACCTTTGCATCATCTTTACCTACTAAAAAATTATGTGCATACAAGCTATCATCCGTAGCTACCGTAATTGAATTTTTGAGCAATGAATCTGCTTGTTTATTCTGCATCGTGATGGAATCTTCGATCGAAACAATCTTCAATGCTTCCGGGCTTTTATAACTGCTGAATACAGGTACAAACATGATGATCAGCAATCCGGTTATGATCAGCAAGGTGTATAAAGCCTTATTCGCCTTCTCCGTTTTTTCTAATAAAATACCTGGAGGCACTTTTTTAGAAAAGTAAAACAACGCTGAAGCGCCTATAAACAAAGCACCAACGCAAGTATATAACACTATTACTTTTGATAAACTGAGTGCAGCAATCTTTTCATCAGTAATAGCTGCAGTGGAACCGAATAACGCAAGCGCTACGGCCAACGGCCCGATCGATGTTCCGAATGAGTTGATACCACCACCAAGATTAACACGGCTTGTACCAGTAGCAGGATCACCTAAGGTGATAGCAAAAGGTTGCGCAGCGGTTTGTTGTAATGAGAATCCAAGTGCCACCACAAAAAGACCGATCAGCATGCCGGCAAAACTATTTCCATATACCGCCAGGATCATCGCAGCGGCTCCTAATGCTGAAAAGAGAAGACCGTATACAATACTTTTCTTGTAACCCCATTTACCTACCAGGTCCTTTCCACCAAATGCGCCGTAGGCAAATAAAATAAGCGCCCCTATATAATAGGCAGTATAAAAGGCAAAATCTATTAACTGGCTTTGAAACTGGTCAAGATGAAAATAGTGTTTACAAAAAGGAATGAACACACTATTTCCGGCAGCAATAAATCCCCAAAAAAAGAAAACGGTCACTAATGTTCCTAGTGCCCCATAGTTAGTAGGTTGTTGCGTTTGCGACTGTTGATTCATAACAAGCGTTGAGTTATAAAATTGAGTGGCTGAAAGTAAACAGAAAAAGTGTAGCAGTGAAAAAATTTAATTAATCCGCTGCCTAATCAAAAAAACAACTTAAATTTCAAGTTGATTCCTTAGCATAATATTGTCAAATGGAGATTGTACATGTAGCAGCAGAATGTTATCCTGTAGCAAAGGCCGGTGGGCTGGGGGATGTAGTAGGTTCACTACCGAAATATCAGACACAACTTGGCCACAATGCAAAAGTGGTCATGCCAATGTATCGTACCAAGTTTCTTTACCAGAATAATTGGGAACTTGTGCATGAAGGCGGTCAGTTCCTCGGGCCACAATGGTTTCACTACAGCGTAATCAAAGAAAAAACAAACAAACTCGGATTCGATCTGTATCTCGTCGATATCAATGGACTATTAGACAGAGAAAAAATATATGGATACGATGACGATAATGAACGCTTCGTCGCTTTCCAGATTGCGGTATGCGACTGGCTCAGCAAATGGCAACATAAACCTGATGTGGTCCATTGCCATGATCATCACACCGGGCTTATTCCGTTCATGATGAAACATTGCTACATTTTCCGTGATCATCTTGCTACCGTTCCTTCTGTTTTTACTGTACACAACGGGCAATATCAGGGATGGATGGGATGGGATCGTTATTATTATATTCCCGGTTATGATGGATGGAACTGGGGACTGCTTGATTGGAACAATACCATCAACCCGATGGCTTCAGCAGTAAAAAATGCATGGAAAGTAACCACTGTCAGTCATAGTTATCTTGATGAATTGAAATATTCAGCCAATGGACTGGAAAATCTCTTTGAATATGAAAAGGGAAAAAGCAATGGTATATTAAATGGTATCGATACCGATGTATGGGATCCACAAACAGATAATTTCCTAATCAGGAACTATGATAAAGAATTAGTAGAAAAAGGAAAGAGGAAAAATAAAAAGGAGATATGCGGACAGTTCGGTCTTGATCCGGAAAAACCGCTCGTTGCTTTTATCGGCCGGTTAGTAGGTGAGAAAGCAGCAGATCTTTTACCCGATGCTATCAGTCAATCGATCTATCAGCATCATGGTAAAGCAAATTTCATCGTGCTTGGTTCCGGTGATCCTGAACTCGAGGATCGTCTTGATAATATGAAGCATCAGTTCAATGGGTATTTTAATTCCTATATCGGGTACAGCGAACCGCTTAGTCACTTGATCTATGCAGGATCCGATTTCTTATTAATGCCAAGCAGGGTTGAACCATGCGGACTTAATCAAATGTATGCATTGCGCTATGGTACGGTGCCGATGGTAAGAAGTGTTGGTGGACTAAAAGATACTATTAAAGATTATGGCGATCCTGAAGGTTATGGCATCCGGTTTGACCAATCATCTGTCGGAGATATTACTTATTCAGTCGGACGGGCCATTGATCTTTATACCAATAAACCTGACCTGTATAACTGGATGCGGAGCTACATGATGACCATCGATCACTCATGGGATTCTTCGGCTCAGCAGTATATTGATATTTACCAATCGCTGAAATAAATGATTTGGAGATTCGATGATTTGAAAATTTGGCAATGTAACAGTAAGATTTTTCAATGTCAGTAATTAATTTTCACATCACCACATTTCCAAATCATCAAATCTCTCATTTTTCACTAACTTTCATTCAATTCTAAAAAACCATTCCCTCTTATGGCTATTTCAAACGAGATGCTGAGTGTCATACTAGGCGGCGGCGCAGGATCGAGATTATATCCACTGACCGCGAGCCGTTCCAAACCAGCTGTGCCTATTGCCGGTAAATACAGACTTGTAGATATTCCTATTTCCAATTGCATGAACTCAGGAATCAACCGCATGTTTGTATTGACACAATTCAATTCTGCCTCGCTCAACAGACACATTAAGAACACCTACCATTTCAGTGCATTCAGTACTGCGTTTGTAGATATTCTTGCTGCCGAACAAACACCGGACAATCCGACCTGGTACCAGGGTACCGCCGATGCTGTTCGTCAGAGTCTTCGTCATATCGCTCCGTTTGAAAGTGAATATGTATTGATCCTTTCAGGTGATCAGCTATATCAAATGGATTTTGGTGAAATGCTGGACAATCATAAAAAATCCGGTGCACAGATTTCTATCGCTACTATTCCTGTCAACGATAAAGATGCAACCGAGTTTGGTATCCTGAAAAAAGATGATGCTGGTTATATTAAATCATTTATAGAAAAACCCAAGAAAGATGTACTCGGCGAATGGGTCAGTGATACTGGAGAAGAAATGAAAAAAGCAGGAAGACATTATCTCGCTTCCATGGGTATTTA
>JBDTPD010000067.1:0-11332 GCA_039932855.1 Chitinophagaceae bacterium
GATTCCCATGATAGGCCCCATCAGCGGAGAGATCAGCATTGCGCCGATTATAACTGCAGTTGAATTAACATTGAGCCCTATCGAAGCGATCATGATAGCGAAAAGCAATGTCCAGAGATTGGTACCTTTGAAATGCACGTCCCGCTTTATCGATTCCACAATGAGTTCTTCTTCCGCCTTATCCTCATCAAGGTTAAAACGGTCCCGCAAAAAAATGTTTTATAGCAATAAAAATCTCTTTCAAAAGTTTAGAATAATGCGTATCGTCTACGCTTCATTCCCAGAAAGATATGAAATTAGCGGCTATTTAATTTGAAACAGTAACACCCTGCAAATTATCAAAGTGAGGCCTTGACCGGCGCCAGTGTTTGCGTATTTATTTTATTGATGATAAGCAGCGGTACTTTTGCATTATGAATGATCGCGTGTGTGTTAGGTCCTATATAGAATTGTTTTGTACTGACATCTATAACTGATGTAACAATTATAAGATCGGCATTGTTTTTTTCCGCCTCAGCAAGTACATTAAATGGAATAGATCCATCGGTATTATACTTTATTTTTGGGGTCACCTTATCTTCTTCCAATTTGTCACCAATAGCGGCTATCAGTTCATCCAATTTGGCTAGTTTTCCATCCTGACCAAAATGCGACAATCCAATTACATTAAGGATGGCGTATGACTCCATAAAGTTCCGGATTATATCATAGTGCCGCAGCGCTGTCATTACCGGCCTTATAGGAAATAGCGCATTGTTAAAAGATCCCCATTTCCTACCTGGCGGAATCAATAACACTGGGCATACAGCGAATTTAATAACGTTATAAGCAGTAGTACCAATGTAACCACTCCGGAACCCGGTAGCTCCATAAGTACCCATTACAATAAGATCGCAATTATTTTTAACAGCACATCTCAGGATTGCTTCAGTAGCCAACGATTTTTCCTGGATAAGCACTATATCAATATCTGACTTTGCTGTAATATCATTGGCCATCGCCGATAAAATACTGGCAGAGTTACTGTTAATACTTTTTATCGTCAGCGTATTGACACCTATAAATTCAAGAATATTATCCTGTGCATAGACGATGTATAAACTGGCTGCATTTTTTTCGGCGATACATGCTGCGCTATGCAAGGCATTGATAGAAGGTTCACTAAAATCAATTCCGACGAGAATCCTCTTAATTTTATTATTCACGGTGGTTCATGATTAATTGAGTTGCTTTGGAAATGTTTCCGGGCGGTCGGTCCTTTTCGATCAATTTCATCAGTTCTATATTCTTTGAAAGAATCGAATCGTTTTGAATGATTAGCTCCCGGTTATATCGCTGATATCTCTTGTTGCTTCTGTATAAATATGCATTTGTAATAATCAGCACGATAATTACTAATCCAACTAAAAAAAATAACCAGAGGGTTTTAGGACCAGACCTTGTATTCATACATACAGCAAAAGTCCTCATTCGTACTAAAAGCGGAGTTAATCACGCATTAGAATGATATTAGAATCGATAGTCCCGGCAGAAGGCAGTTTGATCGTAAAAACAGTACCCTCATCCAGCACAGACACCACATCAATTTCTCCTTTGTGAAGTTTAATAATCCGATGGGCCAATGACAGTCCGAGACCGAACCCTTGGGTAGTCCGTGCATTGTCTATACGGTAAAATGGCTGAAAAATATTAGATATCTCAGTGGCGGGGATACCGGAGCCATTGTCTTTAATGCTAATAATGAAATTCCTGTCACGTATAACCAATCTTATCTCAGCGCGATGATCGGCAGAATATTTACAGGCATTGATGATGACGTTCTTTATGGCTGTCGATAATAACTCAGCGTTTCCAAACACGAGCAGTTCATCTTCACTTTCCGGCAGCTCATCAAACCGGAGAGAAACTTCATATCCGCTATTCAATTTGCGGCAGATGGACGGGAGTTCCATAAGTATTTCATCTATTCTAACCAGGTCAATATTCAGCCCCCCTTTGTTACCGGCTGCTTTTGCAAACTCCAGCAAAGTCATGGTCAGCTTGTTCATATGTTGTACGTCCTGCAATACATCTGATATTACTTTCTCATATTGGGCAATTGACCGTTCACGTTGCAAGGCTATTTCCAATTGGGTAGAGATGGCGGTAAGAGGAGTTGATAATTCGTGCGAGGCGTTGGAAATAAATCTGCGCTGCAGTTCAAAACTTTCCTGCAAACGGTTAAGTAAATCATTTAGTGTGACCGACATCTGGTACCATTCATCTTTTGATCTTCCTGTCTGAATGCGACGTGTAAGATTCTGTGCTGATATCTCAGTAACCTCTTCCGTTATTTTCTTAATTGGCTGCAACAAACCGCTTGAAAAAAAATAACCACCAATCAGCGCGATACAGATACCTGCTATAAAACTCAATAACAAAATATATTTTAACTGTGCAAGATTTTTTAGTCCATCTTCATCCTCGGCAGCACATATTACCACGATGCGTGCATTGTTGTTCGTATAATGATACGCGATGACCTCCTTGTCCCCATCCGTAAAATAAAAACGTTGCCTTACCCGTGCATCATCCAGAATTTCATCAGTTATGTGCAATGTATCCTCAGGTACGTCACTGTAGTTATAAATTCTCTTATTGAGATAATTATAGGCTTCGACTGATTTATTCTTCAGAGAAATAGTTGTCAGTGAATCGATTCTTGCCACCAGCTCCCTATCAAATATTTCCGATTGACTCAATAGACGTGCAGTCGTCAGCGCCCTGTTTGTCAACCTGGTTTTGATGATAGCAAGGCGGGATTGATAAGAAAAAAAATAAATTGACCCACAGACGACGCCGAGGATAATAAACACCACCAGTGTAAACAGAAATGTTATGCGTAACCTGACAGGCATAGATCAATTGTCCCTTAACATGTATCCCATTCCTACCTGGGTTTGTATTAATTTTTTTTCAAAAGGCTTATCAACCTTATTACGTACGTAATTTATATACACATCGATAATATTCGTGTTGGTATCAAAATCAATATCCCATACATTGATAGCAATATCCGCGCGGCTCACCACACGATTCCTGTTTCGCAACAGGTATTCCAGCAATTGAAATTCTTTAGCCGTGAGATTAATTTTCACATCGCCTCTCATCACCTCCTTTGTATCAAGATTCATCTGCAGATCGACGGCTTTAAGTATATTACCCACGGGAATCTGTTGATTTCCTGCTCTGCGAAGCAACACCCGTATCTTCATCAGCAATTCACGAAATTCAAATGGTTTCACAATGTAATCATCTGCTCCTGCATCGTATCCCTCTATTTTATCTTCCAATGCACTTAACGCAGTAAACATAATTACTGGTACAGCGGGATCCGAGGCCCTGATCAGTTTACATAGTTCATATCCATTTATTCCTGGCAGGTTTATATCCAGTACAATCAGGTTAAAGGTTTGTGATTGAAACAATTTATAACCAAGCTTCCCATCATACGCTACCTCTACTTCATATCCGTTTTCGGTGAGACCATAACGAAGCGTATCTGCAATACGTGGCTCATCTTCGACCAATAATATTTTTCGTTCTTCCATGTATTATTTCTTAATAGGGCACAAGTTACAATTATCGAAGTAAAGTGAGTGGGGAATGGCCAGTGGATAAGGAAAATCATACCTGCCAGCCATTCACCATTACTTACTAACTACGCTTCTTCTAATAACATTTTAATCCCTTGTTAATTCAAGCCTAACAAGCGGTTAATACTTTAGCAACATGAGTACAAAGTTCAATACTATCCTGGTGCCTGTTGATTTTACCATTAATACGGATGTAGCGATAAAAAGAGCTACGGATCTGTGTGATGGAAATAATGCAACAATTCATTTACTGCATGTACCCAAAATGTCAACGGCAAGCATCATTAGTTACTACCAATATTTTGCAAGGTACACGCGTATCGGACCAGAATTTGATTACAGCAAACTCACAACAAAACTGGAAAAGCTAAAACAAAAAATTACTGCTATTCGCAAAGATATTATTGTGTCTGCCTGGGTATCTGATGGCCCGACCGTTGAAATGGTGATTGCTGAAAAGGCCGACCGCCTGGGTGCGGATCTTATTATTATTGGGAAAAATTCAAATCATTCGTGGGTCCCTTTTTTAAATACAGTTGTACCAAGCCGGCTTTCTAAAAAAACCGGGAGACCTGTGTTAACAGTAAAACCAGGTTCCGCAAACCAGGATATTAAAATGGTAGTAGTACCTGTAGATGAAAAATTTTACGAAAATAAACTTGCTATCATACAAGAGTTACGGAAAAAGAACAGATTTCACATCCGGCTGATCGCCTGTCTCAATAGCAATGATAAAAAAGAAGCGGCATCGGCTTCATTGGTTCGTGCCTTCAGAATATTGAAGGCAAATACCGTTAATAATGTGAGCTATGAAATAATACGGGCCGAAAACAAACCGCGTGCCATTGCAAAATATTGTAATCGCGTTGAAGCTGACCTCTTAATCGTCAATCCTGAATCGGAAACGCGCATTGGCTGGTTCAACACACATATCTCAGATATTTTGCCAAAAGAGTCAAGAACACAGGTATTGTCAGTATTACCCGCTTCTGTGTGACTTTCAATTATTATTATTTATTTAATTAACCACCATTATTATGAAAAGAATAATCGTTACTTTTTTCTGCCTGATTTTACTGACTGTGTTTGCGCAATCGCAGGACACAGGTAAGAGTTTGTATTATTACCAGCGTTATCACTCTGCTGAAAACATTTTTCATGATCAGCTTCGTCAACATCCCGATGATGGTGAAACATGGCTATGGCTGACCAAGTCATATATTTCGCAGAATAATTTGCAGAAGGCTGAAGATAGCCTCGCGCAGGCGCCAGGCTCTATCAGTGCCGATCCTTTTTACCTTGTAGCGAAAGGCTTGCTTGCATTACAGCATAAAAATGTTGAGAGCGCGTCATTTTATTTTAACCAGGCCATCGATATTACAAAAGGAAAAAATGCGATCGTGCTCGGATCAATCGCCGAAGCCGGGATAATGTCACCGGTAGTAGATTCTTCTTACACCTTCGACATATTACACAAAGCTATTAAAAAAGATAAAAATAATTCTTCTTTGTATGTAACCATGGGCAACGGTTACCTCAAATTACATGATGGTAATGAAGCATTCAAAGCATATAGGGAAGCCATCGGTAAAGATAAAAACAACGCCGAAGCATATTATCGTCTGGGTACATTATTTCTGAGTCAGAAAAATCCGGATGTATATCTCGACTATTTTAATAAAGCTATTGTCGCAGATAAGAATTATGCTCCGGCCTGGTATGAGTTATACAGCCATTATTTATATATAGACCGTGACCCTGTGAAAGCATTACAATACTTCGGACAATATGCAGCTGTATCTGATCAAACAATTCAGCGCGAGTATGCCAATACAGATTTGCTTTATCTCACAAAAGACTATACTGGTGCTATTGCGCAGGCAAAGGCATTACTTGTCATGGAAAATAGTCAGCCAAGACTATACAAACTTATTGCCTATAGCTACGGTGAAATGAAGGATACAACCAATGCTTTTGCGTATATGCAACGATATTTTCAAAAAGAAGCCGACAGTAATTTTATTGTCAAAGATTTTGAGACAATGGCTGATTTATATATTTCTCAGCCGGGTATGGAAGATTCTGTGATCGCTTACTATCAAAAAGCAATTACTGTTTCTAAAGATTCTGCCTCCTTGTTTGCCTATTATAAAAAACTGGCTGATCTATCCAAAGTAAGGGAAGATTATGTAGCACAGGCAAAATGGCTCGGCAAATATTTTATGGGAAACAGTAGTGCTGGCAACGTTGACTTGTTCAACTGGGGACTGTCAGCATATCGTGCAGAGCAATATAGCCAGGCAGATTCAGTGTTTGCAATGTATACAGAAAAATATCCGGAACAAGGATTTGGATATTACTGGCGGGCACGAAGTAATGCCGCAATTGATAGCACACAGGAAGATGGGTTGGCTATCCCTTACTATACTAAACTGGTAGAAGTAATCGGCGATGATAGCCTAACGGCAACTAATAAGAAATGGATGATCGAAGCCTATTCTTATATGGCTGCTTATGAAACCAATACCCAGAAAGATTATAAGGAAGCCATTGATTATTTCGGTAAAATATTAGAGATCGATCCTGAAAATGCAACAGCCAAAAAATATATTGCTGTGCTCGAAAAAAATGTAAAGCCGGGTGAAGTAAGTAACTGATATGTATACTGATCAAAAATGATTATGAAAAACCCGGGATAGCTGACATTATTACATACAATCTTTAAACTTACCGAAAGCAGCTTCGGATCGTGGATTTGTTCACTTTAATTGTATTCTAATGTCAGCTTAATCCCTTTCTTTTATTCAGATGATAGTTTTGCATCATTGCATCCGGTGGTAAAGAATGGGAGTCACTTCTTTTCACCAAACTTTATCAAATCCTTCCCAGCAATACTGATCTTTTCAAAAATTTAAATTGCAGGCGAAGTAATTGAGTTAATAATAAAGCTGTTGTGTTTGATTTCATAGTCATTAACCACGACTAAAAAAGGAGAAATTATGGTATTAGCAACAGATCTTGATGGAACTTTTCTTGGAGGCAAAAGTCTATTCAAGCAACAACTATACGACCTGATAAGAAATAATAAAGACATTACGCTGGTATTTGTTACCGGCAGAGGATTAGAATCGGTGATACCTCTGTTGAATGATCCTATTATGCCAAATCCCGATTATATCATTTGTGATGTAGGAGCCACTATTGTCAATGGACATACGCTGGAGCCTGTAGAATCTTTGCAATATGATATAGAAAAGAGATGGCCGGGCAACCTTGCTGTAATGGAAACCATTAAAGACGTAAAGGATCTTGAATATCAAAAAGTGCCTCAGCAAAGAAGGTGTTCATTTTATACAGAAGTTGAAAAAAGTATCCGGGAAGTCAGGGATAAAGTGGTCCACCTTGATTGCGAAGTGATTTTTTCAGCAGATCGTTTTCTTGACGTGGTATTAAAAGGTGTTAATAAAGGATCGTCACTGATCAATCTTATTAAACATCTTGGTATTGACAAGGAAGATGTACTGGTAGCCGGCGATACGCTTAATGACATGGCCATGTATGAATGTCATTACAAGGGTGTAGCAGTAGGTAATGCAGAAAAGCCATTAAAAGAAGCAGTTAAAAATATAGCGGGTACTTATATTGCCAATGGCCATGGAGCCGCTGGCATTCTGGAAGCAATGACTCATTTTGGCTTTATGACAAAATTCAAAACTGCAGACACCAAAGAGCGGTATAATACAGATAATGCTGATATACCTCAACTGATCATGATGTATCATCGTTTCCCTTATGAGAAAAAAGAGATAAATGGCAAAATAGAAAGAGTATCGCCCAAAAGTCCCAACGGGGTATTGCCAACATTACAAAGTTTTTTTGCCGATGGCAGACCTGGTATATGGCTTGCCTGGGAAGAAGTGGAGAAAGAAAATGAGCCGCTGCGAAATATTTATATAGATAAGAAAAAGTATCCGAACCTGATGGCATCGAGGATTGGATTAACGAAAGAACAGGTAGATGTATTTTATAAAGTATTTGCCAAAGAAGCATTCTGGCCTACCATCTTTGCTTTTGTTGATAAAGTAAAATTCAATCATCATCATTGGGATCATTTCGTCAATATCAATAGGATGTTTGCGAAGAAAGCAGCCGAACAGGCCGATGAAGGTGCCATGATATGGATACATGATTACAATCTTTGGCTGGTACCGGGCTTTCTCCGCCAGCTGAGGCCTGATCTCATTATCGGCTTTTTTCACCACACAGCATTTCCTGCTGCGAATACATTTAATATACTACCATGGCGAAGAGAAATCATCAGTAGTTTGCTACAATGTGATTATATCGGTTTTCACATACCCCGCTATGTAGAAAATTTTAATGATGTGGTAAAAAGCCTTTTCCCCGTTAAAGTACTGGAGAAAGAAAAATGCGCACCTCGTTTCTTAACCTATAGTTCCGCTCTTGGTGTAAATGAAATGACCACCGCCATCGATACTGGTACGCGAACAGTAAGGATTGGTGCTAACCCAGTCGGCATTAATGTCAGCAATATCGAAAAGATCCTGCAACGGACATCACTGATGAACGGGATTGAGGAAATGCGATCAGCCAATGAAGGAAAAAAAATTATTCTTAGTGTCGAACGTCTGGATTACGTAAAAGGTCCGCTCGAAAAGATATTGGCTTTTGAACAATTTCTGGAAGAATATCCGGAGTTCCAGGGGCAGGTTGAGTTAATAAATATTTGCACACCGGCTGCATCAGGAATGAAGATATATGACCAAATCAAACACGATCTCGAGCATGCCATAGGTCGTATCAATGGCCGGTTTTCAAGAATGGACTGGACACCAGTCAGACTTTTTTCGAGATCAGTACCGTTTGATGAAGTAATAAAATATTATGCTATTGCAGATATAGCATGGATCACGCCGCTTCGTGATGGATTAAACCTGGTGGCAAAAGAATATATAGCTGTACAGGGGTTATTGGATAAACAGGGCGTGCTGATACTGTCTGAATTTGCCGGCGCTTCGGTAGAACTGCCTTATGCCATCGTTACTAATCCTTATGATCCAAGATCATTAAAAGAAAGTTTGTTACAAGCGCTCACATTAACGAGTGACGATAAAAAGTTGCGGATGGAACGCCTTTTTCAACAGGTATTATTTTATGATATTGATTATTGGGCCAGTGACTTCATTCGTGGAATGATCAATGGCCAAAAAAAAGATGATGAAGCGATACCTTCTGTATTCTTAAAAAATTTCGACCTGCTGGTAGGAGAAAAAGTTTGATTAAAAATATTGCATTGTGTGGAAAACTCAACGTAGTGCAATCATGGGTGGTTTTTGTCGGGGAAGGAGTAGTTATAGTGTTCGTCCAGTCGGCTCCTCCCCGGCTTTTCATGCTTTTTCTGGATAATAATCAACAAATTATATTAGAAACTCATTAGAATCAATAATAAATCAATGAAGGAAAAGATATGGGTCTACTTTTGCGTTCTTGTTCCGCTATTACGCGATTATAAAGCAGATAAGCTCATCAATGAAAATGTTTTATTTTTGCCGCTCTGTTCATAATTGTCTGCAGATTGATTTTAAAAACAGTAAATGAGTGATAATTTATTTAAGCGAATCAGAAATAAGTCGGCATTTTACTTTAATCTTATCCGTTCCAACAGACTAAAATTAAGTATACTACAAGCCTCTCCCTTTTGGATCGCATCATTATTAGTTGGTCTCGTTGCAGTTGTATACACAAAACTTTTTAGCTATTGCGAATCCCTTCTGCAGCATATTTTACACTGGCACTCCTGGATGATATTTATTATGGCACCGGGATGTTTTTTTATCGCGTGGCTGATCATACGATTATTTTCTCCCAATGCAGGAGGAAGTGGAATTCCCCAGGTGATGGCGGCTATTGAACTTGCTACTCCGAAGCATGATAATACGATAAAAAAATTACTCAGTTTCCGTGTTATGCTGACGAAGATTGGTTCCAGCCTCGTAATGATTTTAGGTGGTGGAGCAATTGGAAGGGAAGGCCCGACCATACAGGTGGCTGCTTCCGTGTTCCGGTTAGTAAATAAAATTATTCCGGCCTCCTGGCCAAAATTATCAAGGCAGCATTTTATCCTTACCGGTGCAGCTGCCGGACTCGCGGCAGCCTTTAATACACCGCTCGGTGGAATTATATTTGCCATTGAGGAACTCTCAAAAGCACATATCAGGATGTTCCGCACTGCCCTTTTTTCCGCCGTCATTATTGCAGGGTTAACAGCACAGGGTTTATTAGGTCCGTATTTATATCTTGGCTATCCCAATGTGACAGGTTTAAGCTTTTCAATTTTTTGGGGAGTAGCAGCCACCGCTATTATTACCGGTATCTTAGGAAGCCTCATGTGTAAAGGAATTTTCAAATTATTGCAATGGAGACGTTCATTTTCTACTCAAAAATCCGCACTGTATGTATTGGGGGCAGGGGTACTGATAGCAGCTATCGCCTATTTCATCAATGCCCAGATCATCGGGTCCGGTAAAGACCTGATGACACATGTATTATTTACCGATGACAAATCTTCTACCTGGGATACTGTGTTATGCAGGATATTTGGTCCGATCATTTCATTTAATACAGGCGCATCAGGAGGAATATTTGCACCATCACTGGCAGCGGGAGCTTCTTCAGGCGCCTTTATAAGTCATCTGTTTCATTTGCAGGGAGCGAATGCTAACATTCTAATTTTAAGTGGAATGGTAGGATTTTTAACTGGCGTTACGCGCACACCTTTTACCTCTGCTATCCTGGTACTGGAAATGACCGATAGACATAACGTGATATTTCATTTGATGATTGCGGGCCTTATATCAAGCATCGCAGCGTTAGTGATAGATCGTCACTCTTTATATGAAAAATTGAAGAAGAATTATATTGACGAAGCTGTTACAGATAACAAACAGGCAAATGACAAACAACAAGATGTTGTAACTCCGGAAATGAATACCGATCCGCCCGTTATTCCGTAACAAGGAATGACAATAAAGTAAATTTTTAAAAATTACCTTACTGGTATGATCACTCAAATCAATTAGTCAATAAGGCTATTAATTTCCACTATAAATTTCAGCACAACGGCTCACGCATCAAAATCTTCTACTCATTCAGTGATAATAAATATGCTTCTAACCGTATAAATGCTGTACCCCATCCATTGTAGAATCCCATTTTCTCCTGTTGATCGCGATATTCTGCCGTGGGATGAATGATACTGAACGTAAGGTGAGTTTTGTTATTGATTTCTTCGAAGGATGTCTGCATGATCACCCCTGCTGTCATTGGTTTAAAATCTGCAGAGGTAACAATTTTTTTCATTGGAATAATTTCTGAGTACACGCCTTCTGAAATAAAATCCTGGCCATTTGGCATCACCATCGTATACTTCCAGCGGCCACCTACCTTGAAATCATGCTCAACAATTTTCACCTCCATTCCTTTCGGCACCCACCATTTTACAATATGTTCAGGTTGTGCCCATGCTTCCCATACGGTAGATACCGGTACAGCAAATACTTTTTTTAATGTCAGTATGCGACGATCGAGTTCATTTGCGTTTGCCATGTTTGGTTTTTTTAGCGTGTAATTGATAGACATATTGTTCAAAAGAATCCAGCCTGTTTTCCCATAAGGTC
>JBDTPD010000068.1:0-11084 GCA_039932855.1 Chitinophagaceae bacterium
GTACCATTGAATTGCTGCGTACTTTCAATTGCGATCACATCACGGATACTTTCTACCACGCAGATGATTTCTTGTTTGCGCATCGAGTTGGAGCAGATAGAACAGATATCAGCATCAGCTACATTAAAGCAACGTTGACAGAAGCGGATCTCCGATCGCATCTTAGCGATAGTTTCACTAAACTGGCTCACTTGTGCAGGATCTTGTTTCAGCAGGTGCAATACCAACCGCAATGCCGTTTTCTTACCAATACCCGGTAATTTGGCAAATTCATTCACCGCACTTTCCAATAAGGAGGAAGAGAATTGCATGGGGCAAAGATAAGATACAGTAGGCAGTCTGCAGTCTGTCAGTCTGCAGTCATAGCACTAAACACGTAAAAACTTTTCAGGTTATGAAGAAGTGACTGCCGACTGATAGACTGCCGACTGCTGACTGCCGACTGCTGACTGCTGACTGCCAACCGAGAACTGCCAACTGATTAAAGCGCTATTTCGAAAGCATTTTCCCAATTCGATTTTATCGTCAGCTTACGGGGGATAGGCTTGACCATTTCGGGTTGAAGATGTTTGCCGAAGAATACACCGGGATCCCATTTGCCATTCTTGTTGGCATCATTGAGTATCCTTATTTCATAATCGCCGGGAGGAAACATGTCATTGGTAAATGATGGACCAGTGAGTGTATATGATTGATAGATCTGGCTCCCTTGAACAAAGATGAGGACAGGATTTTTAGAAAGATCAAGGTTGCGGAAACGGATCGTCACTTTTGCATAATCGCTTTTTGACTTGGTAATGAAGTTCAGGGTATCGGGACGTAACAATTGTTGCCCTAATGTATCTGTAGCAAAATCTTTTTCCAGTACTATATTATACGTAGTGTTTTCCTTCCATGGATAATCAAGGATGAGATTTTTCTTTGTGCTATCCAACTGCCATGTATACGCAGCAGTTACAGGAGTAAACGAGGTGTCGGTAGAAATATGAATTTTTGAAGAGTCATAACTGCGCAGGCGATTCTCAAAAGTAAAAATGAATTTATCAAGCAGGTCCTGTCTGCCTGCCTGTTGATTGATTGAAAATTTAATACGTGGCTTTTCTCCGGGAGCCAGCTTGGCTGGTTTGCCCGACGCTGTGTTATTATTAGTGGTCGGAGCTTCCTTCTCTCCTATGTAAGCGTATAAGGTAACAGGTTTTGTCGCCTGGTTTACCTGTACCGCCGAATCTGCAAAAGCAAATTGTATTTTGGCACTTGTGTACCGGTATTGCTGGTTATCATCTTTCAGTGCATATAGATAATAAGCACCCGGCGCTAAGTTTTTAAAATGAAAATTTCCTTTGCCATCAGTTTTAACTACATAACGCGGACGATTGTTATAGACAGCTGAATCATCTTTTTCACGATAAAGCATAGCCGTCATGGTAGAATCGGTCTCACCTGTTTCTGCCAGCATGATCTTTCCATCAAGTTGCAGAGAATCGAAATACTGGCCCGTTGTAAATGTGTAAGAATAATGTTTTAATACATTTCCTTCATTGATATCTTTTATGGAGTTGCCAAAATCAATGGTATAAGTTGTATTGGCTTCGAGGGCAGAATCCATCAGTTTAACCGTAACAACATTCAGATTGCGATTTGGCTTTACTGGATTTTCCGGTAATGGAGAAAGAACAATGTTTTTTCCCGGCTCTTCCAGGTCCACATATTCATCAAAGGTGAGAACGACCCTGTCCTTAGCAAAATTGGTGCTTTTGTTTGGCGGATTTGCTTTCAGCAATACAGGAGGTAAGCTATCTCTTGGTCCTCCAGCCGGAGGTACGATGTTAGCACAACTGGTTGTCACCAGCCATTGCGCCAGGCATATAATAGCTATGAGGAACGAGAAAAATAATTTTATGTGAGCAGTCTTCTTCATATCGGGGCTCAAACTTAAGGTGTTTAATGTCAACTTTTTCTTAAATGATGCTTTTGAACACGGATGACACAGATAAGATGGATTTACACGGATTTTTTTGAATATCGCCTTAGACGATCCGTGCATCCGTGGCTAATAAGTCTAATTATCTAATGGCAAAATAAAATCCGTGTAAATCCATCTTATCTGTGTCATCCGTGTTCAAAAAAATTACGCTATACTGCTATTCGTATCCGTCACATCCGGCTGAAATGTCTCCTCCGTCTCCGTCTCTTCTTCTTTCAGCGATGCATAGATCTTATTATTCTTAGCAAAATTGCACCATTCACAATCAGGCTTACCACAACCCGTATAAAAATCATGCGCCTGAATTTTTGTCCAGGTATCCGTGATCTGTTTTTTAACAACTTCTGTTTCTTCTATCGTGATGGCCAGCTTTTGAATATCAAATCCATCCTTCTGATTAGGTTCAACAAAATCAAACTGGGTATGTAACACCTTCCAGTTTTTACCCGGCAGGTTGTCGACTAATATTTTATAAAATACAGCCTGGCGCCAGTAGTTACCACCATCTGGTCTTTTTTCACTACCAGGTAATTCAAATTCCCCTCTTGTTTTTGCTTTTACAAAACTGCCGGTTTTAAAATCAGTGATTACGATATCATTTTTCCAGAATTGAATTTTATCGGTAAACCCCTTTAATGGAATATCATTGACCACCACTTTTGTTAATGGATATTCTGTCAAAATGAAATCGCCGGTTGGTGAAGGGTTGTAATAGTTGTTGTGATATTTCTCCAATACCATTTCACCATGCTCAGTAAAACGCTGTAGACTTTCTTTGGTAAATACTTCACGTCCTTCATTGATATGAAAAAAGAAACGTTGTACCAGGAAATTTTTATCAGGATAAATTTTTCCATTGTTCATCATGTGATTCAGAAAATCACTCAATGCTTCGTGTACAGCGGTACCAAACTGGGCCGCTTCACTTTTTGCCATTGGTACACGTACCAGTGTGCTATAATAAAATTTTAATGGACAATCGAGATAATTGTTGAGCGCAGTTACATTCATCACGAATTTTTCCAGTAGCCGATTGATATAATCTTTCTCTACCTGTTCCAATACAGGTTTTTGAATAATACCAAATCGTAATGAACCGAACTGCAGTTTTTCATTATCTAAAAGCCGGATGATAGTTGGTTCTATACCCAATGGTTCCCTGATCTCTTCCACAAACTGTGATGGCTCTAATAACTTGCCATCGTTTTTCATTCTTGGATAAGAAATGTATAAATATTTCTCTGCTCTTGTAATGGCTACAAAGAATAAACGACGGAGTTCTTCAGTTGTCTCTGCTTCATTTTCCTGTTCCAGTACATTATGTGGGATACGGAAGCCACGATTAGTCTTTCGTTTTCCTTCCCATGTATCATTGCGCGCACCAACAATGAATACATATTCATACTCGAGACCTTTGCTACCATGCGCAGTAAGAAGGTTCACGCCGGTTTCTGTTCCTGTTGTTTGTACCAATGGTAAAGGCAATCCATTTTCGCGAAGCAGATCAAGCTGTGTCACGAGTTCTTTCAGTGTTAACTCCGGTTTGCGATGGGTACTTTGTTTAATGTAATCAAACAGGCAAGTGAGTTTGTTCATCACCCATGACTTATCATCTTGTCCCATCACATACTCCAGTATGCCTGCTTCATTGATCATGTATTCAAACCAGTGCTGTGTACTTTTATTGTAAACAGCCTTCTGAAGATTTTCAATAAGGTTGCCAGCTTTTATTAACCGGTCCGTTTGCTCATCGGCAGCAAATAAAGTACCGGTAGTCTTTGCTGTTAATTTCTGCAGGTAACCACGGAAAGTATTTTCTTCAGTGGGTTTATTTCTTCCGGAAGCCAGTTCGTGACTGATAGACGCAATTTTGAAAGGCTTGATCTTGAAGAATGCGTAGTGTAATATTTCAAACAATAATGGCTCGCCGCTGTAAGGCATATCCAATTCGGCTACCGTATAACGAATGATATTTAATACCTGGTTAATAAAATTATCATCCAGCAGGTTGATCGATCGTTTTACATAAAAAGGAATTTGTTGCAGTTGAAAGAATTTCATCAATTCGTCACCAAATTTATGTTCACGATAAATGACTGCGATATTGCCGGGATCAACTTTATTATTGATCAATTCTTTGATGGACGTAGCAACGTGAATATTTTCTGCAAATTCATTTTCATAGATTCTTATTTCGGGTAAATGATCAAGAGAAATAAGATTCTGATTGGAAGAGATCAGCTCTTTACTCAGGTCCTTGTATTGTTTGATCAGTCGTTGTTCGTTATTCTCAATCAACCCTTTGGCGCCATTGAGAATTGGTTGTATACTCCGATAATTCTGTGTCAGTACCACTTTCACCAGGTCCTTTTCATATTTATCAGCCAGGTTCATCATGTTCTTCAGGTTGGCACCCTGGAAGCGATAGATACTTTGATCATCATCACCAACTACAAATACATTTGGCTTTTCTTCCTGCCAGTAGCTGATCAGTAATTCAACGATCTTGTTTTGTGAACCACTGGTATCCTGGTACTCATCAACAAGAATGTATTGAAACTGTTCCTGGTAATTGAGTAATATTTCTGGCTGGTCCTGGAAAAGATCGATTACCCAATTGATCATATCATCAAAATCATAGCGGTGATTATCATCAAGAATTTTCTGGTAAGTTTTGAAAGAAGAAACGGCTGCTTTTAGTTTCTCCATCCGGTCTGCTTCATCTTTTCCCTTTTGTGTGAGTGCAGCGATGCCTTTTGCTTTTTCGCGTTTACTATAAAACCCATCTGTCTCCGGAAGAATTTTTTCTACATACGTATCTATTTCTTGTAATAACCATTCTTCTTTCCATCCTTCGCGTTTGATAGCAGAGAATAAGGAAGAAAGGTGTGGAATGTCATAATAGATCTCTCCTTTGTAGCGCTTCAATGGATTGTCTTTAGTAAAACCGTCGATGAGTTGTTTGAGAAACTCCACGCGTTCGAGATCGCTTAGCGCTTCCAGTTCTTTTTTATTGAAAAAGCGAATATTTTCCTGGATAACGATATTGCAGAATGAGTGAAAGGTATGAATGCTGACTTTGTATGCGGCGCTGCCAATAAAACTCAATAGGCGTTTGCGCATAGCCACTACGCCGGCATCGGTATAGGTGAGACAAAGAATATTCTCAGGCAGTACATCTGTTTCCAGTAATATCTTACCGATACGACTGGCGAGTATTTGAGTCTTGCCGGTACCCGGACCTGCAATCACCATCACCGGTCCTTCGATCGTATCGACGGCCTGCCGCTGCTTTTCATTCAGCTTGTGATATTCTTCGCGAAATTTCTTTTCTAATCTTTCTTTATTAAATGACATAGTTTGGCAAACTTTACAAATCCTTTTCAGTTATACTGACAAGGTAACTCAAAAAAATATACCCGGTATGGGCGCATATACAATCAAAGCAGTGCAAAAGATCCCGGCTACACAAGAAGTGGTTTGGGATTATTTCTCCAGTGCTGCAAATTTACAAAGCATTACTCCTGCGGAAATGAATTTCAACGTTATTTCACAGCATCATGGGGCGAAAATATATGCCGGGCAGATCATTGAGTATACGATTACGCCACTTTTAGGAATAAATATGTATTGGATGACAGAGATAACACATGTGAGGGATGGTGAATTCTTTGCAGATGAACAGCGATACGGTCCGTATAGTATGTGGCATCACCAGCATCATTTCAAATCTATTCCCGGTGGTACAGAGATGATAGATCTTATTCATTATAAAAATCCGTTGGGAATATTGGGGAAGATGGCGAATGGATTATTTGTAGGAAATAAACTGCGGGGATTATTTGAGTATCGTTTTACCAAAATTGAGGAAATTTTTGGCAAGTGGCCGGGAGGACAACACTCTTCCGTTGAGATTGCATGAATGATTTACCCCCAACCCCTAAAGGGGAGTAAGGAAAAATATCAAACGATGAATGTATTCACTTCATCATTCGAAATTCCGTGTTCCGTGTTCGATATTCGATTTTTGCATCTTGTCTTATCCAACTGCATAAAAAAGCCCGCCAGAGCTATGAAATCTGACGAGCTTGTATTCCCATGCGTGTTCAACATGGGGAATTATGTTGTGTTATACTGATTACTACTATTATCGTTCTTATAGGTATTCTGTTCCTTATAGTATAGATTGAAATAACTGTGCCAGTCAATGATTTTGTGCATAACATTAGAGCCAGGAATTTATACACAAATTGAACAAAGAGTTTGTTGCTTAAGAGTTTATCGGTTGTTAAAAGGATAAGGATTAATATCGCTTATTTGACTCAGAGTTTTACAAAGAAGCCCAGAGGTTCACAGAGTCTCTGTGGTCCTCTTTACTCCTCTTTGCTCCTCTGTGGCTCTCTGTGTCAAAAAAAATAAGGCTGCAGCCATTAACAATCGAATTGATCTCAAGTAAACCTTTCAACAACCTCAACCTACTTCACTCTTCTTTTTAACTCAGCAACTGGTATCACCATCATCCTTCCGATAGGCTGATCGTTACGATAAGTAATCATTTTAATAGTTGCTGCATCTTTTGGAACGAGTAACGGTGTTGTATAAACGGGATAGAATTGATCGGGAAAAGAATTGTCAAAACTATAATGTATAGCAAGATCTTTTACTTCAGTATTGAGTGTTACAACCAATTGAACAGAATCTTTCTTTGTCACGGATACGATCGGATCGTATAAACTTCGGGAATATTTTACATTGGCCATATCAAGGCGATTAAAATTAAATTCTACACGTTGTATAAAATCGTCCCAGTTTCTCGATGTCCTGGGGGACCATAATACTTCGGCTACAGCAAAGGCACGTGGCCACGTCATGTATTGCAGATGGCGTGTATTATACATTTGTTCGGTCCAAACATTTGCTTGTCCACCTTTGATCAATGCAGGATTGGTAGAATCCGGAACGGGCTCGAAATCATATACTTTCTTTAAGCGTAGAGAAGCATATACTGGTGGTTCAATACTGGGATCGCCCTGCATATAATCGAGATAAACGAAATCGGTCGGGCTCATGATTACTTCATGTCCTTGTTTTGCTGCAGCGATACCTCCTTTCATTCCCCGCCAGCTCATGACGGTAGCGTTCGGGACGAGACCCCCTTCTAAGATTTCATCCCAGCCAATCATCTTCTTTTTTTTCGAGTTGATGATGGCTTGTACTCTTTTTACAAAATAGCTTTGTACTTCATCAAGGTTTTGCAGGTTTTCTTTTTGCATCAATGATTTGATGGCATCTGTTTTTTCCCAAAAGTTGCGGGCAGTTTCATCGCCACCCATGTGGATGTAATCAAAGGGAAATAGTTGTGCAACTTCCGTGAATACTTTATCAAGAAAATCATATACTTTTTCATTGGCGGGGCAAAGTGTATTATCAATCAGCCCGTAAAAATGCCCGCCCGATGGCCATACCATAAATTGTTCACCAGAATTTACCTGGTAATTACCGGGTGTACAGCTCAGTTCGGGATAAGCAGCGATCGCAGCGAGACTGTGTCCGGGTATATCGATCTCAGGAATAATATTGATATAGCGGTCCTTTGCATATTGAACAACCTCTTTAATATCTTCTTGTGTATAGTATCCGCCATATGTGCGTGGTTCATCCGGAGCAGGAGTAGAGAACGTACCAAAAGTGCCGGTCTTGTCTACGCGCCATGCACCAACAGAAGTCAGTTTCGGGAGACTTTTTATTTCAATGCGCCAGCCCTGGTCATCGGTAAGGTGCCAGTGAAGGATATTAAATTTATATTTCGACATTTCATCGATATAGTCTTCTACTTCTTTTTTAGTAAAAAAATGGCGCGATACATCGAGCATCAAGCCGCGCCAGGCAAAGCGTGGATAATCTTCAATGGTAGTAGTGCTTATAGTCCAATCATTAGAATTACTACCATTGGAGCCTAAGGTATATTCAATCTGTGGAGGAAATAATTGTAACAAACTTTGTACGCCGTAGAAAATGCCGGATGGTTCACTGGCAGTAATCGTAATACTGGTTTGTTTTACCTGCAAGCGATAACCTTCTGCTGGAATTTTTTTATCGGCGGTTAGCAAAAAAACAATGGTACCGGTAGAGGTAGCAGTTCCTTCTTTAATGGTTACTTTATAGTTAGTCGCGTTTCTGAACTGTATTGCTAGGCGGTTGGCGATTTTTTTGAGTTCTGTATTCTTACCGGTTATGATCGTTATTTCGTGCGGTAATAAAAACCTGCCGATACCATGTACTGCGGAGACTGGTTTTGGAATGGGCAATCCTGTAAAAACGGATTGGCTATACGTTATAAATAAGATAAACAGGGCGGCGATGGAGAAAATGATTTTTTTCATATGCAGCGTGAATGTGGTACAAGTTACTGACTGATGAGGAATAAAAAGATCGCAGTTATCCTTGATTAGCTTTTTTACCACATAGGATCATAGGACACATAGTTGCACATAGGTATTTTCCAAAATAGAAACTATGTGGCCCTATGTGTCCTATGATCCTACCCGCGTTTAAAATTCCCGCGGGCAAGTTGTGGTAAAAAAGGCTAAAATAATAATGCCCCACTTTATAAAAAAAAGTGGTCAATCTACAGACTGACCACTTTTACATTTTATATTTAGTCCCGGACTTTGATCCGGGATACATTTCATCATCCCGGCATTCTCGAAATATACTTCTCAATCTGTTTGATCTGATCAACGATCTGTGGAGTTGTTGGTTTCAATGCTTTTGCTTTGCGGAAGAAATCTTTTGCTGCACGGAACTCTCTTTTATTCATCATGATGCTGCACATCTGTAAATAAGCAGCGGCTTCATTTTCTTTATCAGGTAATCCTTTGCGGATTGCTCCGCGGATATAACTTTCTGCTTGTCGCAGGTCATTTTTTTGCATCTGTATCATTCCCATCTGCAACATACTCGCGCCTTCTGCTTCTTTCATCGGCATACCGAGATCGAGACCTTTCTTCATCATCTTCTCTGCACCATCGAAATCCTGTTTCATCATTGCGATGTTTCCTTTCAACGTGTAGTAGACGGAGCGGATCGGTTTGTATAACAGGCCGGGGAATTTGATAGAGTCCAATACTTTTTCAGCGCCTTCCATATCACCGCTTTCCATGTGCGCCTGGATAAGGCGAAGCGGGCCGAAGAAAAAGTGACCGAGGATCAGGACCACACCTACGAGATAGAGCGGGAAGCCGGGCCAGAAACCAGAATAATAGTTGGCTAATCCACCCAATATAATTAACAGAATGCCCAATGGCAGCCTGTATTTGATCAAAATATTGTAAAACTTCATTTTTTTCCTTTGAGGAGGGCAAAGGTAGGTATTCGGAAATTAAGAGTTAAGAATTCAGAATTATGAATTTTGTCAATGGAAATAGTGACGGACCCCAGCATTCTACATTCATAACTCATAATTCTGAATTGTCTCACTCTTTGGCGTCGTTGATCTCCAACCAATACCCATCCGGATCCTGGAAATAGATTTGTTTAACGCCATCAACGCGGTTGGTAACAGTCATTTTTTCACCGGCCCAATTTTCGAAAGTGATGTTATGTTCTTTGAGACGAACGATAAATGCTTCGACTGATGGAACGGAGAAACAGAGATGTGTATTTTTTTCTTTCGGCAGATCTATTTTGGCGCCGGAGATAATATGTAAATGACTTTTTGGTCCGATAGAGAACCATGTATGATGACTATCGTGAAAAGGTTCAGGGATAGTATCGAGTCCGACAACATTGTGATAAAAATCAGTGCTCACTTTCAGATCGAGTACATAGAACGCGATATGATTGAGTCGCGGTGTTGTTTGTGCAGCGGCACGTTGCGCGATAAAATTGATTGATAAAATGAGGATGACTAGTAGTTTGGCAAATCGTTTCATGATAATATTATTGGTCATGAAAGATAGTCATTTTATATAGGGAAATCGATGAAAGTAAATGATAAAGTAGACTACAAACGCTTGTGGTTATATCATTCTATCATTTAATAATACATTTCACGCAAAGACACAAAGATTCGCAAAGACGCAAAGAGAGTTCTAATAAAGAAGATCCTTTGCGTCTTCGCGAAAACTTAGCGTCTTTGCGTGAGATCAGAAACGTTCCCAGAATGCCGGCGGCTCTATTCCCAACGCACGCATATATACATACGCTTGTCCGCGGTGATGAATTTCGTTATCGATAAAATATAACAGGAACCAATATACTTGTCCCTGCCATTGTCCGAATGCAAGATCTTCTTCCTGGAAACGACCGGCTGGTATTTGTGGCCAGAGTTTATTTATCTCTTCAGTTGTTTCATCCCAGCGTTGCAACAACTCAGCCTTGGTTGTTGGTTTTTCTTTTCCGGAGATATGTGACATCTCTTCTGCTTTTTGCCATTTGCCGGTGACTACACCGGTGAGACCGGGTATAGCCATATCAAGCATTTCAGTAATGAACTCAGAGAACGGACGCATACCGCCAACAGAAAAAGTAAATAGTTTATCCTCGGGATAAGCTTCAATGGCTTTGCGGGTAAGGCGGCGATGTCCCTGCCAGTGGTTCAATAGGTTTTCAGGAGTAATTACAGCGGTGGTCGTAGTCGGGTCCTTTGGTTTAGCGGTAGTCATATACTATGTTTTTTTATGAATCGATGCGTTGACAATACAAAGGAAGAATGGGTGAGTGACAACCCTATGGCAGTGTGTTTTGAACGTAAAAGTTTTTTTGGGATTATTATTGAAAATGGGTTTGGAAGGGACCATGTTCGGGTCTTGTTCGGGACATGTTCGGGAAAACAAGCTGTTTTCAGGCTAAAATGGCTAGCGGACCCGAACAATACCCGAATGAATCCCGAAGGAATTAGCTGTTTGAGAAGGATAAATTTCAGGGGGAAAGGGTTATTTTTGCCGCCCCGGTAGAAAATTGAAAAAGATACGATCAGACTTTCTTATTTCTGATTCCTCACCTGCCTAACGCAGGTAAGTTTCTTATTTCTCATTTTCTTTCCTGGTCCCGTAGTTCAATGGATAGAATAGAAGTTTCCTAAACTTTTGATACAGGT
>JBDTPD010000069.1:0-11062 GCA_039932855.1 Chitinophagaceae bacterium
AAGATTGTTTTATTACACAGAGAGCCACAGAGAAGGCTCAGAGGTTCACAGAGTTTCTCCGTGGTTTTCTGAGCCTTCTCTGTGGCTCTCTGTGTCCAAAAAATAAATTCAGAATTGATATTCTATCTAAGATTATACAGTACTACCATTCATAGTAACAGGCTGCTTACCAAACAAATTTCCTAATCCACCTAATTTGTTATTGAAGAGATCTTTTCCCTTTGCCATCAGATCTTTTTTCTGTTCAGGCGTCAGTTTGGAATATTTATAAACTCCATATGCTGCAGCGGCTGCAAGTAGCAACCCGATTTTTCCTTTTGTCATAATTATTATTTTAAGTTGTTAGTATTATTGACTCTTTATACTATTAAAATATCATGCCGTTATTTTCTTACAGATCACTGGCATTAAATGTATCTCCCTGGCTCATATCACCTGTTTCATATCCTTTCTTGAACCAATACATCCGTTGTGCAGATGTACCATGTGTAAATGCATCAGGGACTACTCTTCCTTGTGTTTCCTGTTGCAGTTTATCATCGCCGATTGCATTCGCGGCTTTGAGTGCTTCTTCTATATCACCGGGTTCAATAACCTTTTTCATTTGCTGTGCATAATGCGCCCATACCCCTGCATAAAAATCTGCCTGCAATTCCAGCATTACAGAATACCGGTTGTACTCTGTCTCTCCTACCTGCCGGCGAAGCTTTTCCATTTTATCTGAGGTGCCATTCAATGATTGAATATGATGTCCTACTTCATGTGCCACTACATAGGCCATCGCAAAATCACCGGGTGCATTGAAACGATCTTTTAATTCTTTATAAAAAGCGAGATCGATGTATACCTCATGATCGGATGGACAATAGAACGGGCCCATCGCAGTACTCGCATTTCCGCAGGCAGATTGTACACCATCTCTGAATAGTACCAGTGTTGGTGCCGTGTATTGTTTACCCTGATCGGAGAATAATTTGCCCCAGACATCTTCCGTATCTGCCATGACCACTTTGACAAAAGAAGCGTTTTCATCATCCTGCGCTTTTTCTTCTGTAGTCATTTGAGTGCTGGTACCCGGAGATATTTGCGGCAGGTTGGATGCACCTCCGCCACCCCCTATAAAAGAATAGATTAGGTAAATGATAACACCGACGATACCGCCACCTGCGGCCAGTCCTCCTCCGGATATTCCGCGGCGATCATCGACATTAGAACTTTCTCTGCGACCTCTCCATAGCATATGTGTAGATTTAAAGTGATAGTAATAGCTACGGGATGAAATGCAAGGGGTGTGCCTGAAATGATCATTGAGGAAGGAGAATAAGAAAGAATATCAAATATCAGGTAGCTTCTCAGTACTATGGCGAGTGAGGTCCTTCAACCAGCAACATTCAACTTTTAACATCATCTCACAACTACCACGTTTGCTACTTTTCTTTCCCCCGTGTGATCCCACTTCTGTGTGTATACACCGGGTGCAGGTACAACAGCTGGATCCATCTTCTTGTTATCACTTGGATAATTCACTATGCCATCCGGTTCTGATTGGATCCACAATGTTGTAGAACCGCCGCCATCCAGATTGATCGCCTCATCGGCACCCATCCATTTTAAGAACGATGCTAATTCATAAAGCGTCATGCCGGCGGAATGTTGATTTCGTCCGTCGACAGTGATCATCCATAAAAAATTTCCTTTTATCGCAATTGCCGAACGGGGATGACGCATTTCATACATACTACCGGTATCGAGTTTTTCGTAATGACCATGTTGCAGCAGCAATGGACCCGTGACCATTATATCTTCTCCCCTCAGTCGCTGTTCCCAATCCGCCGTACTATCCCATTTTACAATACTGACATGTTTCTTATTGATCAGCAACGCTGCTTTCTGGTGAAGGGCACGTGTGTTATTTTTCCCCATCTTATTGCCGTTGATCACCTGGCCATCGACACGTACATAATCGACCGAGCCACCATTCTTTGTATCGAAGAAAGTACCATTGATCGCTGCGATATTTTTTTGTTCGTTACCAAAAGTGCTGACTGTTTTCAATTCCTGCTGTTCGGCGATGACATCAATCTTGTTCTTTCCGCGTAATTTTATTTTCAGAATACTCACCTGTTCGTTGGAGTGAAAGAGTGATTGCTCAAACCAGTATTGCTGAAGGTAAATGCCTTTGGCGATTTTTTTATTGGTCCACGGTATGCGCGAGATATTAGTAGAGTCTGTTTGGGCAAAAGACTGGAGAATACTAAAAGAAAGGAACAAAGTTAGTAGGCGCATGTAATTATTTTTCGAATAAATGAACGCTCAATTTAAGAGTGACTGATCGACCTGTCACGCCGGGCCAATTATAGTTCACTTTCAATCGCAATACTATAAGACCCGGCGTCCCTTCGATACAGTTATGTAAAATTAAGCAGCTTACGATTATAATTCGTCTTACAGGTTTCGGAGGGATGCCGGATCAAAAGTCTGAAGATTGTTATGGTCTGTAATGAGGTCCGGCATGACAGTCTTATAGTAGTGGCGTGCGTTGTCGTGATAGCAGCGGTGTGTATTGTTGTATCGCAACGCCATCTACCGCAGTAAGACTGTCACGCCGAACCAATTATAGTTCATTGACATTCGTAAGAATATAAGACCCGGCGTCCCTTCATTTTTCAACCTCTCAACCCTGTGTCTCCCCGGAACCAACAGAGAATTTTCTCATTATTCTCTGTTGGATTTCACCTTTCTCACTGTATGTCTCTTATTACTTTAGCGAATGTCCCGTCGCTATCAATTCTATGTATATATCATGTCTAATTATCACCATACAGTTTTCTATACAGGTGTTATGAACAATATTAAACGAAGAGTCGGAGAGCATAAGTGTAAAAAAAGCAACTTTACTACACGATATAATTGCAATGAAACAATTAGCATAGGCAATTGACAATTCGCAGTCTGACCCTTAGCCCATGGTTTCAACCATGGGTTGCTAACGATAACGGAATGATTGAGTTAATCAAAAAAGATAATCCGAACATGGATGATTTGGCAAAGGACTGGTTCGACTGATGATGTATTGTCTCTACTACCCGGCACATACTTTATCAACATAAAAAGGGCCGCATCAGACGGCCTTTTTTAAACAATATGTTCAGCTATTCCGTGCGTAAACTTTTCATCGGATTTGCAATAGCCGCTCTTATGGCCTGAAAACTTACGGTAAGTAAAGCTATCAGTACAGCAGCTATACCGGATAAAATAAATATCCACCAACTGATATCTACACGGTATGCAAAATCCTGTAACCATTGAGTCATCAGGTACCAGGCAACAGGTGAAGCAATAATTATTGCAATAAATACCAGTTTTAAAAAATCTTTTGATAACATGGAAATAATTCCCGGTACACTTGCACCAAGTACCTTACGTACACCAATTTCTTTGATACGTTGCTCAGCCGTAAATGTAGCGAGTCCAAATAATCCCAGGCAGGAAATAAAAATAGCAAGGAACGCAAAGTAGTTGGCAAGTTTACTAACGATCTGTTCACTCCTGTATAACCTGTTATATTCCTCATCGGAAAACTTATAGCTAAATGGAAATTTTGGATTTAACCCCTGGCAAACTTTTTCCAAACCCGCAATAGCTACTTTTGTTTTACCGGCTTGCGTACGAACCAGGATAGTACCTGATTGACGTC
This sequence comes from Chitinophagaceae bacterium, assembly GCA_039932855.1. Lineage (GTDB taxonomy): Bacteria > Bacteroidota > Bacteroidia > Chitinophagales > Chitinophagaceae > JAJKIP01. The sequence goes on from JBDTPD010000069.1 coordinate 3,698, forward strand.
CCTCATCCAACCGGATGATCAATGGCTCAATGGCCTTGTGCAGCGACGCAACATGAAAATCTTTTACTACCCCAATTATTTTTCCTTCGTGTTTGCCCCACCATATCTGTTTGCCTATTGGATCTTTATACCCCATCTTTTGTACAGCCGTTTCATTCAACATGTAACTGGCGCTATCCGTCCCAAAGTCTTTTGAAAAATCGCGACCAGCTACCAGTGATAAGTTCATCGTTTTTATAAAATCATAACCAACTGTGGTATTGACAAACGAGGTGACGGCGTTGGGATCTTCTCCTACCCATTTGATATCTCCTGTGTGATTACCGATCAGCGTAGGTGCAGCGCGGATTTTTGAAGTACTCAAAACGCCTGGCATTGTTCCGGCTTCCTGTTTGAACAATGCATATTTTTCAGATAACTCTCCTTCGAGTGGAATGTAAATAAGATTGCCGCGATCGTAACCAATATTTTTTGTTTGAATATAATCTACCTGCCGGAAAATGACGATCATGCCAATGATAAGAATAATAGAAAGAGCAAATTGGAAAACGACCAATCCCTTTCTGAAAAAAACAGCACCCCGGGTAAATTTCAAACTTCCTTTTAATACACGCACAGGATTTAATGAAGAAAGATATAAGGCAGGATAACTACCAGCTACTATTCCTGTCAACAACATCAATCCAAGAAGTGAGATCCATAGCATGGGATTGCTAAAAGGAAGGGAAAGTTGTTTGCCGGTAAGAATATTAAATGCCGGCAGCAGTAATAACGACAGCATTACCGCAACAACGATGGCAAAAAAAGTAAGTAACATAGCTTCTCCCATAAATTGGGTCATCAAAGAAAAGCGTCCTGCTCCAATGACTTTACGTACCCCTACTTCTTTGCCGCGTTTAGCAGATCGGGCCGTCGCGAGATTCATAAAATTGATACAGGCAATGAGTAGTATAAAAATGGCTACCAGTGTGAAAAGCCGCACATATTCTATGCGACCACCAGCAGGTTTACCATTTTTAAAGTTAGTGTACAGGTATTTTTGAGTGTAAGGTTGTAATGCCAGTTCAGTTACATAATTTTTGGGTTTCTCTTTATACAGGTATATAAAATCTTTGATCTTTGCTTCTACTTTCGCAGGATCAGCATCTTTGCGTAATTGTATAAAAGTTGGCGCATCTGTATTTCCCCAATTATGTATCCAATTGTCATTTTCTTTTTCAAATGCCTTCCAGCTTTTTAAGAAATCAAATTGTTGCGAAGAACTAACAGGTACATCAAAGACAGCTGTTATTTGATAGCTTTCGCTGTTTTCAAATAAAATAGATCGTCCTATTGCTTTGGCAGGTGTTCCGAAAAAATGTTCGGCCATTTTTTTAGAAATAGCAAGACTATTCACTTCATTTAATGCTGTTGTGGCTTTTCCTTGTAGTAAGGGGTAGCTAAACATGCTGAAGAAATCAGCTCCTGCAAAAGATCCATCCATTTTACTGATCTTTCCATTTGCTTCAAATGTATTGGTAGCGTTCCATTCAAGACTGCTGGCATATTGTATCTCCGGTACTACTTTTTTTAACTCATCGGCCATCAACCCCTGGGTGGTGTAAGCCGCTTCTATCTTACCATCATAGAAATTACGTTCATATACCTGGTACAACTGTTTACCATTTGCATGAAAACTATCAACCCCTTTTTCATCCTGCACCCATAATATTATTAAGAGACTGCACGCCATACTAAGACCGAGCCCGGAGATATTGATAATAGAGAAAGCTTTGTTATGAACGAGGTTGCGCCAGGCGATCTTCGGATAGTTTTTCAGCATATCAAAGTTATTGATCGGTGGTTAAGCACCAAGAAGGTGCCAGTTACTTAAATTACTGCAAATGAGTTTATAAAGCGTATGTTGAAAGGGTAGATCGTCCGGTTTTGATACAGATGGTGTCCGGTTTTTTTAGGGGTGAGGTTGTAATTATTTTAAAAGTTTTTTCTTTTTTCTTGATAAAAGGGCACTCGACCCATTCTGGTCATTTATCTCAGTTAATGAAATCCCCAAAGCTTATCTTCATAGTTATACTGCCAGATTGACATGAACCTACTTTATGTACTAATAATTTTTATTGCAACCAGTTTTTTCGCATGTAAAAGATGTGAGTCTTTTAATGATATTGCTGAAAGGGCAGAAAAGCAGTATAAGGAAGAGTATAGTAAAGTTAAACAGCAATTTATCAGGAAGCAACCAATGTTGGATAGCCTGATAAACGAGCATGATACAAGTGGCCATGTTTTTCTACTCACCGATTTTTTTTCGACCGCTTATCTGACAGATATAATACCCATACTTCAAAAAATGGGTTATGAAAAAATAGCTGTTTCTGCTTTTAACAATCAAATTCCAAAAGCATTTTACTTCTACCCTTATTTTGATGAGCAATGGGCGAAAAATTCCTGCAATTCACCCATTACCTGTTGCCTGATATATTCTCCCATAAAAGTTAATCTTACCGATGCGTCTGAGTTCAGCTATAAACTGAAAATATATCCGCTTAGTGATCATCTCTATCTGAAAGTCTCTCTAAATACTTTATAGTTATCAATTATTCCTCCCAAAAGTCAGGTAACTATAAGTTTTAAAATTCATAGACAACACTCAGGAACACACTGGCCGGTGTAAAGGGGACGGTATAGTAGCTTTGATAACCCGGTGACTGGTAAAAAGAATAATACCTCTTTACATTGGTAAGATTATCGGCTTTTAATACCAGTGAAATTGGCTTCTTTCGCATCTTTAAGTAAAATGAAATATCTGCGAATAGCCATGATCGTTGATCAGGACTACTTATATTATTTCTAAACCAGGATGTCGTAAGTTCCATACTGGTTCGCGCAGAAAAATTAACTTTCTGATTAAGTTCCAGCAAAACATTTTGTACACTTTGTTGCAGACCTGGCAACATACCGTTTGAGGCATTGGCATGATTACTCATATACCTGCTGGTAAAAGCGAGAATATATTTCCTGTTCCAGTTTTTCCTGACGGTCAATTTAAGATCGAGATAGTTATTGTTTACAGGAACAACATGATCATTAATCCGCAAGAGGTATTGCGATTGACCAACTTGTGTTTGTATCAAAATAAGTGCCTTTAAAAAAGCAGACGGTAAATAATGACTGGTAAAAAATATAATATTATGAACAGGTTTATGCGTAAAACTATCTGCATGAACTAAAATAAACTGTTGAAAATTGTTCGACATTACCGGGTTGAGGGTTGAGTAGTCAACACTGACACCGACGTTAGAAGAACTTATATTTCCGGGATAAACAAAATTAAAATTGCTGTTTACTGTCACTTTGGTTTGTGCCTTACCGGTGTTAAACCTCGCACGATAACTATTAATCGAGACAGGCAACAGCACTGATGGCAGGTCCGTGATATTTAATTGATGATACCCAAATGTTGCGATCGTATTATTTGACAATAATTTTCCTATTGCCAAAAAATTATTCATGCTGATATCAACCAATGGGGTGGTCACATTTTTTTGTTGCCCTGTTTCCTTCAACGAGGTAGACTCAACCCCTACCCTTGATTGTAACTCCAATGCATGATGCGAAGCGAATATAAATTTTCTTACAACTTTCGGGGCCAATGTCAACCTGCTGAAATGACTTCTATTAATAAGTCCATCAATATCCAGCGATGAATGGCCAACGTCTGTTGATCGCAGGACAGATACGTTATCAATGTCACCCGTCACCCAGTCAGCTTTGATACCAATATCATAAAGATTTTTTTTCCTTTTAGCCAGCAATGACCAGCCAGCTTCTGCATTGGTAAATTCAATACCTGGCCGGTGAACAAGTGAGGTATAAGTAGGATCGGTATTAAACAATGCCGGCCATGATCCGGATATACCTTCTGCATTTTGATGAACAATCTGATGATTGACTCCACCTGTCCAGCTGATCGCTTCGCTGATGCTTTTTCTTTTCGTATAGGCAATATCCAGTCCTATACTGTTGCGGTTGGTATTTATTTTTTCATTTAAACGGTCATCACTACCGGTAAAGCTATAAGTCGATTGTTGCCTTGCCGTGCTGTAGTCTCCAAAATAAGAGGCGCTGATCTTCATTTCAGATAACTTCGTTGCCTGTATAGTAATTGTATTCTCTATTTTGATCAGCAAAGGTGAATATCGGAGATTGTTCGAATCGTTTCTGAAAATGGTAGCAGTGGCGCCAAACAATATGTTCTGGTAAAATGAATGTTGCCGCTGATTATCCTTCAGCAAATCAATTTCTGTTTCATTCGATACTTTAGCAGATAGTGCTGAGTTGATCTTTACACGATTGTCAAATGAGTTATTACGGATATAACGGTAAGGTGGCATATATGGTAATATTTGTAACGGATGATTATAGAAAAGTAAATTATCAACCAAAACCTCGTTGCTGTTTTTTAGTTCATTTTCCTGTGACCAATCAACACCTTTACCAAGGCTATTAAAATTTCCGATGTAGGCGACTTTTACTTTGTTGGCCAATGCAAAAAATACAGGATTAAAATTATACCGTCCTTTTGTCCCAAGACCTGCATCTCCGGAACCGAAAGAAGTGTGATGATTTTTCTTTAGACCCAGGTTTACAACAAGACGATTACTGCCGGATAATCCCTGTAATAATTTATTGTCATTTTGGTTTTTGATTGCCATGATCGTATTAATAGCATGGGTGGGAATATTATTTAATAATAATTTTTGTTTATCAGCAAACATATCCTGTCCATCGATCAGTATTTTATCAACCGGTATATCATTATATTTTAAAATACCGTCTTCTGTCAATGTAAAACCTGGAACTTTTGTGATCAGGTCCTTTAATTTTAATTCATTGCCTTCACGATAGGCATCTGCCCTGTAAAATGTTGTATCACCTCTTGTCCAGGTACCAGGAGCATTGATAGTAACAGGAGAAAGTGTTTTTCGTAAAATTTGCAAGCTGGCGCTGAATGTAATTTTCTTTGTTGTTTCAGAAACTATAAATTGAATAATTGTATCCCGGTATCCGGTATGTGAAAGGGCTATTCTGATAGTATCACCAACATCAGCTTTGATCTCTTTTTCGAAATTATTTTTTGATCCTGTTGAGAAATAGGCAAGGATCAGGTGTTGTTTTATACTGGATATTTTTACGTTGCAATCATTGATGCCAGCGTTTTCATCGTCGGCGATATCGCCGGTGATCGATATGGTCTGGCGAACCTGGGCAGCAGAAGACATGAAACATGCGAGAAGTACCAGCGCCAGGGGTAGTTTCATTATTGATTGCTATTACTTACATCTAATTGTTTCTTTATGCGGTTAGGCTTTGTCTTTTGTTCCTTGCGCAAAGGCGGATAATCCATAAAAGGTTTATTAAAAGCTATCGGCCACATCTCTGTGTCTGTGAGCATTTGCTCATTCGAATAACTTTCCAGTATATATCGTTTCAAAAGCGGAACGCATGTTGCCTCTACCACCAATCCTGGTACGCCAATGGTACCTTCTATACCCGATTGCATAGGTATATCACTGGTAAACCAGATCTCAAATTGTCGCGTACCGTCGGGTGCATTGTTGATTGCTTTCTGACATGTCAATCCATTGATCACTTTGGTTTCGGGCAATATCTCCCATTCCTTACAATCGGATTCAAAAGGTTGACGGACATTTTTTATGGAGCTGGGATCTGTATCCCACCAGGAATCTATTTTGAACTGAGTTATAAGGCTGTCATAATTTACGCGGCTTAAAGATTGCACGGTATCCATATTTAACCGGTAGGCTGCCAGTCCATTGTTGCCGGTAGATATAGAAATATTTCCATCAGGATATTTTTGCAAATATTCTGGTCGTTCTACATAGAGATAGGTATTGCCTTTTCTCCATAATGTTCCGCTCAATTGAACAGATGTCTCTTGTCCGGAGAATTTCACTGTTTGTGTAACGCGGTAATGGGCCGTTAAATTTTGTGCAGCAGCAAAAAAAGGAAAAAAGAAAGCTGGCAGGATGAATATCTTAAGGTTCATGGAAAGAAGGTTTAGTGACTGTCTCATCTGATAGTATTATTCCGGAATAACATTTTATACGCAGAATAATGCTGAAGATTTCAGTCGTTGAATGCTGTATTGCGAATTTAAGTTAGATAAACCGGGTTGCAACACCCGGCTTATCAGAATTAATACTTACTCCGCATCTTCAAAATGATCTGTTTTGCAGGCTACTTTTCCGGCAGCAGCTGCGGCACCAGGAAGACCATTTTGCAAAGCCGTGCTGGCACACGATGTTGCCGCGCTACCCGCCATCTCACAAGTTGACGCAGTAATGGTACAACTCTCGGTAATTGTACCGCTGTACACCGAGCCGTTAGTACATCGCGCATGCCATCCACCGGTTACAGAGGCTGTTACGGAACAGGTTTTATTAACCGGTACCACTTTTGATACTTGTTCATTTACTTTTGAAACAGGATGATTGTCACCCGAGGCATTTGCGAATAATGGTAACGCAAAAAGCATCATGAAGATGTTTTGTAGCATAAAGTTTATTGATTTAATGTGGGCTGAAGTAAGGCTATTGTATAGAGATGGGAAAATTATGACACAAGGAAAAAAACAAAAAATAATTGTTTTTTAACGAGCGTATAAACTGATGTCACCTCACCACTCTCCAAAGCGCAGGAATATCTTGATACTATAAAATGGTATTAATAAGCGGAGGCGCTCTTCTTAAAACTGAGGTTCCTACTTTCTTTCAAACGCCTTCAACACTATCATCGTAGTATTAGAAGTAGAATCGTGTCTTAAGTGAATGAACGATTGGTATTCGGGATCATTATAAAATCCTTTGACAGCTTCTTCAGAAGGAAATTCGATGATAGCATTCATCGTACGTGGTGTTCCTTCCAATACTGCAGGCGCGGTATCCATCGCAAGTACCTTTGCGCCATATTTTGGAAGCAGTTGAGCTACACGTGGCGGGTATTGTTTAAATGTATCGGCATCATTGATATCATAGGCGTTGACAACGTATACTGGCATAGTTTGAAGTTTGAGATATTATAGCATAAAGAATGCCGGTTTCTGATAATCTCAACTTAACGGATCAACAATACCCTAGTTTGATTTGGGCACCACAGCTTTATATCATTAGAAAAAAAGAAACTTTGATGCGCGTGTCCGTACTTCCATTCTATTTAAAACTCACCCAATCAATTTCCACCTCAGCATCATCTTTCAATACCACGAACAAATGATGAATGCCTGATTTGAATAGTGAAACAGGTTTGTTAATACTTTTCCATTCGTCAGCTTTAGAAACTTTTACC
>JBDTPD010000070.1:0-11044 GCA_039932855.1 Chitinophagaceae bacterium
CTGTAGATGTAAGTGCTATACTATTTGTTGATGTTGCAATGATATTTCCATTTGGATCGATTAGAAAGTTTTGAGGAATACTTTGTACACGATATTGCTGGGCGACAGCATTGCTCCAGAATTGAAGATCGCTGACATGTGTCCAGGTGAGATTATCAGCATGAATAGCCTGTAACCATCTTTCTTTTTGCCCGGGACGATCAAGTGATACGCCTAATACGGTAAAGTTTTTATCCTTGAACTTATTATAGCTGATCACTACATTCGGATTCTCTGCGCGACAAGGACCGCACCAGCTGGCCCAGAAATCAATCAACACATATTTACCACGGAAAGAAGACAAGGTAACAGGATTGCCTAATGTATCTGTTTGTGTAAAATCAATAGCCGTGGCACCAACCGCAGTGATCTTTGCTTCAGCGATCGTTTCTTTCAAATAAATACCATACATATTTTGTACAGCTGACAACTGCAATTGATTCAGGCGGCTCTCTGTCAGCAATACATCATCTTTTAACTGCATAGTAGCAGCCAGCAAGAATGCACTGACCGGTGAGTCGTGATGTTTGACAATAAACACGTCGATCTGTGTTTGTATCGTATCAATCAGCTTACGCGATACCTGCATCAAACTATCTGATTTCTCCACGTATTCAGCCGTTCTCACCTGCTCATTGATCTTCATTAATCTACCAAACAAAGGATTGAAAGTTGACTTGAACTGATCAAAGTCTTTACTGGTTGAGGGACCTGTAACTTTGATCTTTTCTACATTAGCCAGATCACCTGAGATCTTTACTGAAGAATTATCGAGGAAGGTCATTGTGTTCTTCGTATTACCAAACCATACATTTACCAAAGAAGGTTCTTTCAGTTCCCCTTTCAGGGTGAAGGACTCTTTCATTGCTTTCGCAAATGCGATCGTATCGGTTGGTTTATTAGCATCGACAATCGACACCACCGTTCCATCTTTTAAGCCTTTTACCTTACCTGTTACTACCAGCTTATTTTGAGCCATCGCTGCAAAAGGTAAAAGCAATAAGAACAATACCCGGATTTTCATGTACATGTGTTTTTGAAAAGTTAGAACCGTAAAGATAATTTCTTTTAGCGAGAGCAGGTAGCGATCCGAAGAGATTGGGAAATTTTGATTATTTGAGGATATTATCCAGAAAAACTTTAACAGTTTTTTCTTCATCCGTGCTGTTTTCCAATGCCTTGATAAAGGCTGTGCCGATGATAGCGCCGCTTGCAGCACGGCAGGCATCATCAAAACTGGATTTATCTTTTATCCCAAATCCTACCAGCACAGGGTTCTTCAATGAGAGACCATTCAGCTTCTGAAGATAAGTTTGTACGTCCGTCATGTTGTTATTACTACCGGTGGTAGAAGAAGAAGAGACCGCATATAGAAAGCCGCTGCTTATGCTGTCCAGTTTTTTCACCCGTTCGGTGGAAGTCTCCGGTGTGACCAGGAAAATAAAATCAAGTCCGTATTTTTTTATTACCGCACCATACTCCGTTTCAAATTCATATTCGGGAAGATCAGGCAGGATCAATCCATCAACACCAGCTTTGGCAGCAGCTGCACAAAATTTCTCAAACCCATATTGGAGTACCGGGTTCATGTACCCCATGAGAATAACAGGAACTGATAATTTACCAGCAGCTGAATCAGCTGAACGCATATCACCGATCTGATCAAATAGTTTATGTATGGTCATGCCATTTGCCAATGCCAGCGCACTGCTATGTTGAATCACAGGACCATCGGCCAGCGGATCGCTGTACGGCATTCCTAATTCGATTAGGTCAGCACCATTTTCCTGCAGGGCCTTCATAATCTTGCGCGTACTATCGAGATGCGGATATCCCGCGGTACAATAAATATTAAGAATGCGCTCTTTCTTTTTTGAAAATAATTCAGTGATCCTGCTCATGCTATTATTTTTCAGTCGGGGTTATTGCGTATGTATCATTATCGATAGTAAGAAAACGATAAGCCGGATAACTATCAATATCGAGTGTCATGTGGTAGGCAGCGGTAGCTGTTCCCTGTGCTGGTTTGTTAAATGAAATCAATACAGTATCTCCTTTTCTTGCAGAAGTACATTGATTGGAGCTGAAATCCTGCGCTAAACATTTTTCAAATTCATATCGCTCACCACCAAAACTGGATGTCATGCGAAAATAAGATTGCTGATCGGAACAATTATCCGATACTTTTTTGTATTCCAGTTTATGGGTTACAAAAGGTTTGCGATCGCGGCAACCGATCATAACAACAAGCGCTAAAAGGCAAACAATAATTTTATTCATGGTTCATTTTTTTCATGTACGTAGCTAAATCTTTATCTCCTCTCCCACTCAGGCAAATGATCACTTTATCCGAAGCTTTGAACTTTACCTGATCTAACGCAGCCAATGCATGTGCAGTTTCTAATGCAGGAATGATGCCTTCTAGCTTAGCCAATTCAAACGCTGCTGTCAATGCTTCTTCATCGGTAGCGCTTAAGAAAGTACCGCGACCTGTTTTAAATAAATGTGCATGCAATGGACCAATACCGGGATAATCGAGTCCCGCAGAAATACTATGAGGTTCTACAACCTGTCCATCTTCCGTTTGCATCACCAGGCTTTTACTTCCATGCAAAACACCGGTCTTTCCTAATTGCGTAGTTGCTGCACTCATTCCACTATTCACACCAAGCCCCGCAGCTTCTACTGCGATCAATTGTACAGAAGGTTCTTCGAGAAAATGATAGAATGCACCGGCAGCATTACTTCCACCACCAACACAAGCCATCACATGGGTAGGTAGTTCATTACCGGTTTTTTCTTTTAACTGCTTTCTCATCTCATCACTGATCACACTTTGAAATCTTGCCACCATATCAGGATAAGGATGCGGCCCTACCACACTACCAATGATATAATGTGTATCATTTGGATTATTGATCCAATCACGGATCGCTTCATTGGTAGCGTCCTTTAATGTTTTGCTACCACTTGTTGCAGGTATCACAGTAGCGCCAAGCATTTTCATGCGTGCCACATTCGGCGCTTGCCGTTCAATATCTTTTTCACCCATGTACACGATACAGTGAACACCTTTCAATGCGCAAACAGTGGCCGTAGCTACTCCATGCTGACCGGCACCGGTCTCTGCAATAATTCTTTTCTTACCTAACCGCTGCGCCATTAATATCTGTCCTACTGTGTTATTTATCTTATGAGCGCCCGTATGACAAAGGTCTTCGCGCTTGAGATAGATCGTTGTGCCGATTTTTTTACTTAATCGTTCGGCAAGGTATAATGGTGTTGGTCTGCCGACATAATCTTTGAGCAGGTCATGAAATTCTTTTTGAAAAGAAGGTTCATACATGATCTCCAGGTAACGGCTCTTCAATTCTTCTACATTGCGATGCAGCATCTCGGGAATGTATGCGCCACCAAACTGTCCGTAGTAGCCTTGCTCATCAGGTTGCTGATATAATATTTTTGTTGTCATTTTAATAGTGTTGTGTGTGAATGACCTGGTTAAACAATCAATTGTAAAAATTTCAGATCAAGCCATCGCTCAAACTTCCATCCTACTTCTTTGAAATGCGCGACTTCTTTGAAACCAAAAGATTCATGCAGTCTTATACTGACTGCATTGGTAGCATCAATACCGGCTACGATGGTATGTAGCTTTAATTGTCTTGTTGCTTCGATCAATGGCGGCATCAATATTTTCCCGATGCCTTTGCCCCGTTGATCGGATGCTACATGTATTGAATTCTCTACTGAATATTTATAGGCGGTCCATGCACGAAACGGACCGATAGAACTAAATCCTTTGATCTTATTTTGTTCTTCCGCTACAAATACCGGAAAACCTTGTTCCTGTTTTGTTTTGAACCATGCCTTTCTCATCTCCATCGTGTGTGGCTCATAATCATACACAGCAGTTGTGTGCAGGATCACATCGTTATAGATCTCCAGCAATTGCGGCAAGTCGTCAGTGGTAGCTTCGCGAACAGTTATCATATCTATTATGAGCGTAGATTTTTACAAAATGTTTCCACTTTCGTCATATCCTTTACACCAGCTGCTATTTCAAACCGGCTGTTTATATCAATAGCGAATAATTTCTTTGCTTCTTCCCCTGCTGCAAATTCATGAAGTTTGTCCTCATCACCCGGTTCAATACCTCCACTTAAAAAAAACAACTTGTTGACATTAACTCCCTGCAGCATTTTCCAATTAAATTTTTTACCCGTACCTCCATAACCCGAACCAAGCGTATCGAACATATACATATCACTTGCTTCATGATAGGGACGAAGCATCCATTCAATCGGATCATTATCGGATAAACGGAATGCCTTGATGGTCGTAACATAATTTGCAACGCGTTCACAAAAACGTTCTGATTCATCGCCATGCAACTGAACCATATCTAACCGGTATTGTTCAACGGTTTTCATCATCTTATCATACTCCTCATTGACAAATACACCCACCTTGGCAATACGACCCCCAATTTTTTTCATTTTTTCAGCACTGATCTTATTACCGATATACCTGGGTGATTTTTCATAAAAAATAAATCCAGCCAGGTCCACGCCCATATCATCCAGTGCATTTACCTGTTCAGGCAAAGTCATGCCACAGACTTTGATACGACCCCGGAAGCGATTGGTAGTTGATTCACTCATGTTATGACCAGTTTAGGTTGTTAATAAACTGGCAGGCTAATCGTTATTTATTAAAATATTCCTTTCAAAAAATTACGTACAACATTTTATACAGATGCAGATATTTTTTTCACAAAATCTGCAAATGCCATTCCCGGATCAGCGGCTTTCATAAATGTTTCACCTATCAGGAACCCTTTAAATCCATGCTCTTTGAATAAAATGATGTCCGCGACCGAATGAATACCGCTCTCTGCTATCTTGATTTTGTCATCCGGCACCCTGGCTGCCATTGCCAGGCTCCGTTCAATATCCACTTCAAACGTTTTCAGGTTGCGGTTATTGATACCGATCAGCTGAACCTCATCGCAAATGTGCTCCAATTCTTCTTCTGCATGAAGTTCGAGCAAAACTTCCAAACCCAGCTTATTAGCAAAGCCTGCCAGTTGTTTTACTTCTGTGGGTGTCAAACAAGCTGCTATCAACAAAATAGCATCGGCGCCAATACTTTTTGCTTCGGTCAACTGGTACTCGTCTACAATAAATTCTTTTCTCAACAACGGAATATCATTGATCCTTGCTTTCTGCAGGTCCTCATCACTACCACCAAAAAAATGCTCATCAGTCAGCACAGATAAACCCGATGCACCATTCGCCGTGTATGCTTTTGTTATAGCTACCACATCTGCTCCTGCATGGATATCTCCTTTTGATGGCGACTTCCGTTTAAACTCTGCAATGATACCGGTACGATTTTTATTCAGTAAAGAATCTTTTAATGACAACGTCTTTCTTGCAAACAAGGGGCGACCTTCTAATGCAGTTACAGTGGTCTGCAGCTTCCGCTTTTTTATTTCTTCTTTTTTATATGCTATGATGGTATCTAAAATGTTCATGACTATTGCAGACTAACAAGTTTTTGTAATGATTGATATGCTTTGCCGCTTTCAAGACTTTCAACAGCTGCCTGGTAAGCATCGTCATATTTTTTATAATTCCCTGTACAATGCAGGGCCATTGCAGCATTTGCCAACACTACTGCATTCTGCGACCAGGTACCTTCGAGTTTTAAAATAGAAACAAAGATCTTCGCGGCTTCTTCTACGCTGTTGCCGCCATAAATATCAGCCGCCTCTACCATACGCTTACCCAACTGTTCAGGTGTCATGATCCTTTCACCTTCATTCGTGATCACTTTGGTATCATTGGTGAGTGATATTTCATCATATCCATCCAGGCTATGAATAATAGTAAACGCCTTTCCGGTTTGTTGTAATAAATAATTGTAGATCCTCGCCATTTCTAAATTATATACGCCGACCAATTGAAAAGCAGGGTTAGCGGGATTCACCATGGGGCCGAGCATATTAAAGAAGGTACGCATGGCCAGGTTTTTCCGGATCGGACCGACAGTCTTTAATGCCGGATGAAATAAAGGCGCATGCAAAAAACAGATATTTGCTTCTTCCACTTCTTTGGAGAGCGACGTTGTATCATTTTTGAATTTATATCCTAATTGCTCCATCACATTGGAAGCACCGCTGATAGAAGAAGCGCCGTAGTTACCATGCTTCGCTACTTTCTGTCCCGTTCCTGCTACCACAAAGCAACTGAGTGTAGAAATATTAAATGTATTCTTACCATCACCACCGGTACCGACAATATCAATAGTAGAATAATCATTCAGGTTGACCGGCACACATAGTTCCAGCAATGCATCTCTGAATCCCTGTAACTCTTCAATGGTAATGCTGCGCATGAGATACACAGTCATGAAGGCAGTGATCTCATGTTCATTATAAACCCCTTTCCCGATATTGACAAGTGTTTCTCTTGCCTGCTCACGGTTGAGGGTTTTGTGTTCGAAGAGGTATTGAAGAATTTTTTTCATTTGTTATTTCGCTGTTGTTTGTTGTCTGAACGGGGATTTGGGAGGATTAATAGGATTTTATGATTCTACTGGTTTATATTTCGCATTCTCCAATCTTTTAAATCCTAAACTCATACTTCCAAAATTTAATAATAACCCCACTTCAAGATTATATACTTCTAAATAATTTTTTGCCTGGGAAAAATGAACAGGTTCTAATTGTATAATTGCTTTTATTTCTACAGAAATTTTTTCTTCTACCAAAAAATCAACTCTCCTTTCTCCAATCCTTATAATATACAGGCATATTAAATTCTCTTTGAAAAACAACGTCCGAATCCCGCAATTCAATCTCCAATGCACGCTGATAAATTACTTCCTGAAAACCATTTCCCAGTGCAGCATGAACCCTCATCGCTGCTCCAATAATCTTCTCTGTCGTTTCTTTATATTTCAATCCTGCCATAGTCCCATTCTTTTAAATCCTATTAATCCTCCCAAATCCCCGTTCATACAAATGTCCAATCTCAAAAATCCCAGTTCAGACATCCAACCAATTCCTCAACATCTCCTCCCCCATCGGTGTCAATATACTTTCCGGGTGAAACTGCACACCCTGCACATCATACTTCTTATGCTGTAGTGCCATGATATAATTATTTTCATCACGCGCTGTTATTTCCAATTCATCAGGAAAATTTTCATCAGCTACGATCCAGCTATGATACCGGCCAACTTCGATAACCGACGGCAATCCATCAAAAACGCTCTTGCTCCTGTTGACTGCCGACTGCCCACTGCCCACTGAAGACTGCTCACTGAGAACTGTCACCGGAGTAGCCACGCCATGATACACCGTACTCAGATTGATCAGCTTTCCACCAAATGCTTCACCAATCGCCTGGTGACCGAGACAAACACCCAGAATAGGTTTAGTCGCTGCATATTCTTTTATCAATGGCAACAACAATCCTGCTTCAGAGGGAATACCGGGACCTGGAGATAAAATGATCTTATCAAACCCTTTCACTTTTTCCAATGGGATCTGATCATTACGATGCACCTCTACTTTTTGATGCGTGATCTTTTCAACCAAATGCACCAGATTGTAGGTAAAAGAATCGTAATTATCGAAGACTAATATTTTTGTTGCCATAGTATTTGATTGTCTATTGCTTATTGCACATTACCTATTGCCCATTAACTATTGTCTCTGCAAAAAGAATTGCCTTCTTCAACGCTCCCAGTTTATTATTCACTTCCTGCAATTCACTTTCCGGTTGACTTGCTGCTACAATACCTGCACCAGCCTGGTATATTAATGTGTTATTCTTACTGAGAAATGTGCGGATCATAATCGCATGATTGCAACTGCCATCAAATCCCATAAACCCAATAGCGCCGCCATAGTATCCTCTTGCTGTTGGTTCATTCTTATCGATCAGTTCCATGGCCTTGAACTTTGGTGCGCCACTTAATGTACCGGCAGGAAATGTATTAGCCATTAATTCAAATGGATTACTGCCTTTCCTCACCTTTCCTGTGACCTCACTGACCAAATGAATAACATGAGAATAATATTGTACCTGCTTGTAATGCGCGACTGATACATCATCGCAAACACGACTAAGATCGTTACGCGCAAGGTCAACAAGCATTACATGTTCCGCATTTTCTTTGGCATCTTTTAATAAACGTTCTGTTTCTTTGGCATCCACTTCATCATCACTGGTTCTTTTAACGGTACCAGCAATAGGATGTACCACTGCATTATTATCCTTTATAATTAACTGCGCTTCGGGAGAAGAACCCATTAATTTATAATCACCATAATCGAAGAAAAATAAATAAGGAGAAGGATTGATACTGCGTAAAGCGCGATAAACATTAAATTCATCACCGGTAAAAGGGAGGGCAAACTTACGACTGAGTACGATCTGGAAGACATCACCACGATGACAACTTTGTATCCCTTTCTTCACCATTTCCCTATACTCTTCATCGGTCATGTTGGATGTTTCTGCGCCTGCTACTGCAAATGGATACACTGGTACATCCTTACTGCGGATCAATGATTCTACCAGATCCAGTTCACTGTCTACACCCGCTACCTGGTTCTCGCAGATCAGCAATTCATCTTTGAAATGATTGAAGGCAATAACATACTGATATAATCGATAGCGCAAGCGGCTGATACCGGAAGAAGGTTTATCAGAAAATTTTATCGTATCAAAAAATTGCACTGCATCATATTGCGTGTACCCAAACAATCCCTGTGCAAATCTTGCTTCCTTCTCTGTTGATGAAGCTACTTCAAACTTTTGCATAAAGTCCCACAAAATACCCGGCACTTCACTGGCAGTTTTGATAGCTACTTTCTTTGGCGGCTGACCCGGTAGCTTATACTCCAGGTTACTGGCATCGATGATCTCGATACCAGCGATAGCATTGATACAAATAAATGACCAGCTGTTTTCGGCTGCATGATGGTCCGTACTCTCCAGCAAGACCGTATCTCTGAACCGGTCACGAAGCCGGAGATAAATGCCAACCGGTGTATAGACATCTGCCAGTAAACGTTTACAATTTGTATTGATCGCTGTTTTCGCCATAATCGTTTTAATTATTCCTTACCAGTTCAAAAAAATAAAAAGGCCCCGAACACTTCGGGGCCTCTTTAACTATATTTCATTACCAAAATAGTAATAACATTACAGAACCCCTGAAGATTTTGTATGCTGCCACCACCACTGGATATTTGCTATGCGTTGATTCATTACTTTGCAAATATGGCGTTACAATTTTGAATATGCAAATAAATTTTGAGGGAAAAGCTATTAGCTGTTAGTTATTAGCTATTAGCACTAACAGCTAATGGCTAATAGCTAACAGCTTACCTCACGGTTGATAGTCTTGTGGCAACAAATCCCCATTCTTATTGCTCCATGCCCAATAGGCCATCGAAATAAGTTGCTGCGGAGGATAGTAATTACCAATTCCATCGATAGCGATAGGTTGCTGCTCTACCAGCCAGACATAGGATCGCTGAAAAGTTTGAGATCTGCTTTCACCGGAGAACGCGATATATTCTTTCGCCTCTATCCCTTTTTTATAGGTGATGTAGAGATAATCGGTAAAGAAAAGTTGCTTGATGCTTCCTTCCATACCGATGATCACGCTGTCAGCCGTAAGGATAGAAGAACCATAAACTTCTTTATAATCTTTTTGACTTAATATGCGATCATAATATGCGGTGGAATCTTTTTGCAAACTATCGAGATGCAAACTAAATATTCTTGCTTTGGTAGTTGGATTTATGGTCATAGTTCTGGCAGCCGCATATACATTCTTTACCCGCTGCTTTTCAAGGTTAGGGCTTCTGACCATCCTGCGTACCTCGTATCCGTTTTGTTCAAGACTATCCTTATACAGGCAACGAACAAAATGCATCATAGAACCATAGTAAGCCTTTTCTCTTGCCTCTTTATACCGATGCCGCACCGTTTTTTTATCTTTATCCATGTCTTCAAAAAAAGGAAACCCGGAGAAGCTGCATGATCCTTTTGAAAAATCGATCTCGAAATCTTCTAACTGGTAACGGATATTATATCCTAATGCTTTATTCTCGATTATAATCGGCTCATCGGAATAAGCAACCAACCTGTTTGATTTTTTATAATAACGAAATTGAATGGCTTCACTGTTTTTGATCTTACATCGTTGTGCATTGGGAGTAAGTCCGACAAACTCGTCAGTAAAACGAAGTCCCCATTTATCCCAACCTTCCTTTACGTATGGCTCTACTGTGACATTCTCCAGTTCTTTTACCTTCACACTCATCTGTACTTTCAGACTCAGCGGTAATTGTGATGTATTAAAACTATAGATCGTTGTTTCGTATCCTACAGAAGAAACGATCAGATCATAGTGCCCCTCACCGATATTATTCAATTCAAAATAACCGGTCTTATCAGATATTGTACCAATAGAAGTACTGTTAAGAAACACACTGCTTCCTGCAACAGGATCACCAGTAGCACCATTTACCACAAATCCCTTGATCGTTTTTTGCGAAAAAAGAAATACGGGCAGGAAAAGAAAATATAATAAGATCGCCGGTTTTTTATTCATAAAATAATTTACCGCAGCAGGTTGTTTATATAATCGCTGACTTCTTTCGCGCGGTATACCATCATATGCGTTGCGTCTTTGACAATATGAATATTTTTTAATTTAGTAGCAGGGAATATTTTATCCTTCGCGCCGTGAATATGAATTATGTTTTCGGGCACCCATTGATTCTTCCAGTTCAGTATTTCATTAATGGCCCATTCCAGGTAAACCCTGTCAGCATTCAGCCGATAAGAACGAACCATTTCTTTTTCTTCTTTGGTACTTACGCCTAAACGGTTATTATCAATTCGCTCGGTAAACTTAAATGACTTGGTAGGCAACAGGTGATTCAGTTTTAATTTACCAACTATACGCATCC
>JBDTPD010000071.1:0-11022 GCA_039932855.1 Chitinophagaceae bacterium
GTCAGGTTATTATTACCAATGGTACTCTGGAAACTTCCTGGCTGACCATTATAAGTAGTAGCAAAAGAGAATGTACTGCGCCAGTCGTAGTTACCAATACCTGCATTACCGTTTACTCCATAAGAAGCGCGCAATTTAACAGCAGAGAATATTTTAGAATTACTCATGAAACTTTCTTCATCAATATTCCATGCACCACCAACGCTCCAGAAAGTACCATAACGGTTATCAGCACCGAAGCGTGATGATCCATCACGACGAAGACTTCCGGAAATGCTGTATTTTCCCAAATAATTTAATTGCGCCTTCGATATAACTGAATTGAAAGCAAAATCGCTTGCTCCAACAGAAGCTGTAGTAGGTACAGCAGGATTTGGATAAACGATACTTTGATTTTTGGGTAGTACTGTTCCATCATTTGACTGAACAATTGATTTAGAACGTTGCGCTTCGTATCCTATAGTCACATTTCCATCCAATTTATTATCCATGGCATGAAAATTATAATCAGCCAGGTTGGTCCATACCCAGTTGGAAATACGATTATAATTATTAGCAGTATAACCGGATGTTGATGCCGCATCACCGAAAAATGGATTCTCATAAAGATATTCTTCTACATTATCATAATCCATTCCAAACCGTGATGTCAGTTTCAGGTTATCTAATACTTTATATTCGATAAAAGCAGAAGACAGCAATTTAGAGGTCTGGTTATTTACCTTATCATACTTTCTGATAGCAATTGGATTATATATCTGGTTAAAGAGCGACGGATCGTAATTAGGTGTTCCATCAGCATTATATGCTTCCGCTGTTGGAAACAGTGCCATAGCGGCCAGAATAGGATTACGGAAATTAGCTGACTCGGATTCTCCCTTCTGTTTGAATGTAGAGAGGTTAAGATTAAGACCTACCAGGAAATGTTTATCCAATTGATGACGAAGATTCATATTCATCGAATATCTTTTCAAATCAGCGCCGAATACCGGACTCTGTTGTTTGAAAAATCCGCCTGATAAAAAGAATTGAGTACGGGCATCACCGCCAGAAGCAGAAATATTTATTTGTTGTTGCTGACCTTTATGTGTTACCAGATCAAGCCAGTTATAATCTGTTGGTTTATCATACCCAAAATTATCTTTGATAAGATCTGGCACATCTGCCGGATCAAAACCAAAATTGATGAATCCATCAGACAGCAAATCATATTGTTCCTGCCTGTTCAACGGAATTCCATTTTTTGGTTTATACGCAATATCATTATAGCCAGCTTCTGTATCCAGCCTTACTTTTGTTTTGCCAGCTTTTCCTTTTTTTGTATTGATAATGATCACCCCATTAGCGGCCCGTGATCCATAGATCGAAGCGGCAGAAGCATCTTTTAATACCGATACACTTTCAATATCATTGGGATTGATACTTGCCAGCAGGTTACTGGAGTTTGTTAAACTCGTAGGATCGCCCGTTGTAACAGGCATACCATCAATAACAAATAATGGAGAAGATGAAGCGGTGATAGAACCAATACCACGTATACGGATCTGTTGCGCCGCACCTGGCTGACCAGTAGTAGCAACAGATTGAAGCCCCGCTACTTTACCTTGTAATATCTGATCAACAGAAGCTAATGGAACATTTTCCAATTGCTTTCCGTTGACCTTACCTACAGCGCCTGTCAGTTTCTTTTTTTCCTGTTCACCATAAGCAACGGCTACAATAACTTCATTCAGCGACTGTACATTTTTAGTTAATGAGATAGCGTACTGAGTTTCGCTGCCAGATATATTTACTTCTTTGGTATCAAAACCACTGAAAGAAAATATCAATGTTTTTCCATTGGCAGGTACTGTGAGACGAAACCGACCATCGACATCCGTGGCGGTGGCGGCTTTTGTATTTCTTACAGAAATGTTTACCCCTTGCAACGGCGCTTTGTTGTCATCCAGCACTTGCCCTGTTACCTCCCGTTGCGCAAACGCAACCGTACTGAGAAGAAACAAGACACAACTGAAGAAAAGTGATTTCATGTGCATAAATTTTGGTTTTTTGAGGGCTGCAAAACATCCAACCTTGCTCCGCAGTAGTTTAGCTATTATCAGCCTGCCGGTTGGCGATCATGGTTTTAGTGGTGAGTGTGCCGGCCGATTCTGTCGTAAAGGACAAGAAAGATTTAACGTATGCTTCACGGTGAAGGGAGTTATTAACTGAAACGTGAATAAGACTGCCTGAAGCAACTTATTTAAGATTTAAAAAACATGTACGATGTTAGATGTACGATGTACGACTACCTGATACATTTACCAGTTGAAAGTGTACTATCTAAAAAGCTAAAAGCTGCCAGCTAATCGCTAACAGCTTTTAGAAAGTCGTACATCTAACATCGTACATCTAACGTCGTACATCATCCTTACGCGTTCACATACACTCTCACCGCTTCAGATATAACCTGCTCACCATTATCAAGTGTGACCAGGAAATAAAAGTAACGTGCAAGAAAGCTTGTAGCTGTTCCACCGGTTGTGACAGTTAATCCTGTTTTTGCAGTGTACTCTGTCAATGAAGTAGTAAATGTGACAGAGGTGCCACTGCCGGGTATCGGCGCCGTATTATACAAGCCTGTTGTACGCTGCACTACAGCATAGTTGGCACCGGAGGTTCCTAATGCCACCCGCGTAATTTCTTTGATCGTTCTGCCTGTGCTGGCTGGTATATTTAGTTTGATAGTAATAGCGCCACTACCCGATAAAGAAGTAGCAACAACTGGATAGGTAAAAATTCCGTACAGATCAGATACGGTTATTGGCACGTCCGGACCTGTGTTATCCAATCCGCGATACTTATCTTTTTTACATGCAGTAAGGGATACGATAAATAAAAAGCATATTAAAACTATTCGGTTCATACATAATTTTTTAAAAATGAATAATCAGTTCTTACAGTCCCCACCACACTTTCACATTGGTCAATGGCCGTGGACTTGGTTGGTTAGGATTTGCATCTCCTTCATTTGATGTATAAGGAAAACGTTTTGGAAATGTATTTGGATCATCACCTTGCGTAACCAATGGTTTGATCAATACAGGAAGACCTGTTCTTCTGTAATCATTATATGACTCAATAGCATTTCCTACCGAGGAAACATATTTCTGCACCAGTATCTGTAATCTCTTGTCAGCAGTTGTTCCGGTAAGCGTGACAATCGTAGGATTAGCGGTGAAATAGGCTGTGATCTCAGCGTCTGTCAAACCAACTGATTTCATTGCTGCTTTGATACCGTTCTGATAATAAGTATTTGCATCGCCTGTTGTTCCAAACATCAGTGCTGCTTCCGCCAGAATAAAATAATTACGGAAAGCAGTCAACAGGCGCACAGGTGCATTTCCGGCTGTGCCTGTTACATAATTACCATACACTGAGCGGATACCTATTGCAGGCGCTGCGAAAGGCGATGCATTATCATAGCCAATAAATGTCGGCGCTGGTTTTGTATACATTTTTGATAACCTCAATGAATCATTCAATACACGCTCCAATGCGAGAAAACGATTACCGAGCATTTCAGTATTGGGGATAGAACCACCAAAGTCCTGCAGGTAATAAGCATTAGGGTTAGCTGAAGAGAAAGGAATATTCAGATCAAGCGATCCATCAATGGCATCGATAAAAGGAGTGGTCGTTGCGGCATTAGTTAATACGGCATTGATAACAGCTTTTGTTGTATCAGGCGCCACATTAGAAACCTGCAATGCAAATTTTAATAACAATGAATTACCTGCTCTTATCCATTTGCTGAGGTTACCATTGTATACAATGTCATCATCAGACGGAGACTTTACTGATGCTTTTCCTAAATCGGCTATACCTTCTCTTACGAGGCTAAATAAACTTTGTACGCCTTTGCTGCTATTTCCCAGGTAAATATCCTGTTGCAAATCGAATCTTGGTTGCGGATAAATAAGCCCTTTGCCCGCTTCTGTATAAGGTACATCGCCCCAGAGATCAGTAGCAATAGAGATGATATACGCTTTCTCCAATTTTGCAATACCTGAATAAGCAAAGCTTGATCCTTCTGTCTTGCTTAATAATATCTCGAGATTATTCAATGTACCGTGATAAATTTCAGAGTTCCATTGGTTGTCGAGTGAACTTAATATCCATTGATCATAGCTTGCTGCATTACCGGAAATGCCGGCATTGTATTGCATCAATATCGCCGCTGTTCTTCCCAATTCATTACTGCTTGCCCAACCCAGACCAACGGTGCTAACAGGCAATAATGTTTTGATAGGAACATCAGTGGGACTATTAGGATCAGTATTTACATCCAGGAATGATTTCGAGCAGGATGTAATCAAGGATATCGTTAACAGAAGCAACGGTATTCTTATTAGTTTCATGTTATAATAATTTATAGATTCTTAAATTTTTGTTTGCCAGCTTTCCGGCGGATACATTATCAGAAGTTCACCCTAAGACTCACTCCCATATTTCTTGTATTAGGCGCGCTTAGTAATTCCATACCGCGAACATTACCTGCTCCCTGTGTGCTCAACTCAGGATCAACAGGACAATTTGGTGCATAGAAGAACAGGTTACGACCATATACGGTCAGCCTTACGTTCTTAATAAGTTTTGTTCCTACTGCATTTCCTAACAGATCATAGCTGATAGATAATTCACGAACCCTGAAACAGGTTGCATCAAATACAACGAATTCATTCGAATTAGCACCTCCTGTTTGCGCTCCGAAGCCAGCATTCCAATAAGTCTGCGCCGGTATCTGGATATTATTATTTCTGTACTTGCCACCACCCATATCAATTACACCAGGTAAAATCTTTGGCTGATCCCTGTCAACGCCTGTTTCTTTTAAAGAACCATTTGCACGAAGTGCCGCTACGGTGAATGATTCTACATCTCCACCTTTTTTATAATCAAGCAATACAGAGAGGCTGAAATTTTTATAGGTAAATGTATTTGTCAGACCTGCTATCCAATCTTTGTTTGGATCAGCAACGATTTGATTCGCTACGAAACCCAAATAAGAACCAGTCGTAGAATCAATCAGTCTGTCTCCATTTGCATTGGTTATATATTTACCTCCGACAATTACACCGTATGGTTTTCCTTTCACGATAGAAGGAATATTACCAGAGAAACTGGTAACACCTGTTATACCAAAACTGGTTACACCCGGTGCGATCTCAACAACCTTATTTCTATTGGCAGAAAAATTACCCGATAATGTCCAGGAGAAATCTTTTGTCTTAAATGGGGTAGCTGTTACGGTCAATTCAATTCCTTTGTTTGTCATCTTACCAAGGTTGGCGATCTTGGTAGTATACCCGGTAGAACCTGGTACCGCTACGCTGATAATTTGATCCTTACTTAACTGGCTATAATAAGTAGCATCGATATTGATAGCATTTTTGAATAATCCAATGTTAGCACCAAATTCTTTAGAGATCGTAAACTCAGGACGCAGATCAGGATTGGCAATAGTAGAGCTTGCAGAGAAACCAGATACGGTACCGTAAGGGAAAGAATAAGAGGCTACGTTATTACCATAACTGGCAGACGCATAAACATTGCTCAGCAAATACGGATCAGCATCGTTACCCACTTTTGCATAAGACATTCTTACTTTTCCAAAAGATAGCAGATCAGATTTTATCTTGAATGCATCCGTAAATACAAAACTTCCCGATACAGATGGATAGAAGAAGCTGTTATGTTTTTTAGGTAATGTAGAAGAATGGTCATTACGTGCTGTCATTTCAAGGAACAGGTAATTATTATATCCTAATGACAACTGTCCATAATAACCAAAAAGGCGTCTTAGTGTGTTAGTTTCATTGGACAGGGAGAGATTGGTTGAATTGGTAATATTATAATAGCCGGGTACAGTCAATCCATATCCTACTTCTGAAATATTCTGGAATTTGCGTTGATTCACACCTTGTCCCAGTAATAAATTAGCATTAAGTCCCGGAATAAAAATGTCATTCTTTTTAGCTGTGATCAACAGGTCACCATTCAGTTCACTCCGGTAAAACATATCTTCCATGATACCGCCGGTAGTAGTACCGGAAGCACCTGTAGAAGTACTTCTGACTACCTGGGTAGATCCGATAGCTACTGTTCTTTTTCTTCTGTCGGTGTATGTATCTATCCCTGCGCGATAGCTTACATTCAGCCAATTATTGAGATCATAGGAAATTGTCAATGCACCGATCAATCTTGAAAGATTTGATTTGATCGGATTTTTATACGCTGCAAACCATGGATTATCTGCTGCGCTGATAGAATCTTTCAGTACAGAACTGAATACATTTGGAACATACCAGTTGTTATAACCGCCAGGCGTAGTATAATGATCTTTATAATAACCCATATCAATACTTCTTGGAGTAGAAAACAAACGGGCGATAGAACTATATGCACCATTCGATCCCTGGGTTACACCTTGTTGTATGGTATTAAAATAAGTAGCCGTTCCTTTTATACTCAAACGATCTGTTAAATAGCTGGATGCAGAAAATTGCACGTTATTCTTTTTAAAAGAAGAATTAGGAAGAATACCATCTTGTTTTGAACTTCCTACAGAGAGACCATAGTTATTCCTTGCATCACCTGAATTGATGGTAAGATTGTTTTCCAGCATCGTACCTGTTTCAAAATAATCTTCGAGGTTGGATGGGAAATCCTGGTAAGCAATCACATCACCCGGATTATATCTCACTCCATTTACTACCGGATTTTGACCGGGAGCAACGATCAGACCATTAGCTAATGTTGGTGTGCTGCCAACGCGTGGACCATAAGAGAAGGTAGAGATAGAACTAAAGATACCATTGGCACCTTGTCCATATTCATTTTGCAACTCAGGGAAACCATATATTTTTTGAATAGTATATGATGTATTATAGACGACGTTTACTGTATTCTTTTTCCCACTACCTTTTTTTGTAGTAATAATAATAGCGCCGCGTGAAGCACGTGAACCATACAAAGCCGCTGCTGCAGGACCCTGCATCACGTTCACGCTTTCTATATTATTAATATTAAGATCCATCGAGCGGTTAGCCGATTGATCAGAATACAAAGAGATGGTACCCTGGTCGAGATCATTACTGATAGGTACGCCATCGATAACAAACAATGGCTGATTATTAAAAGAGAATGATGTCATCCCGCGAAGGATAATATTGGTAGAGGCACCTGCACTACCACTGGCACCGGTGATCTCTGCACCGGCAAGCTTGCCCTGCAAAGCATTCAATAAACTACCATCGCCTTTGTCAATTATGTCTTCGTTCCTGACAGTTTGCGTAGCGTAACCTAATGTACGCTTGGCTTTGGAAATACCCAGGGCCGTTACTACTACTCCCTGTAGTTCTGTTTCCTTTGCTACCGATAAGGCAATATCAAAACGAAGATTTTTACCGATAGACACTTCCGTTGATCCATATCCTACTGAAGATATGACCAGTGTCCGCGCATTGTCAGGAACAGAAAAATTAAACACCCCATCGGCATTAGTGACTGTACCGAGTGATGTTCCTTTAATAAATACTGAAGCTGATTGAATGGGATTGCCTTTATCGTCTCTGACAAGTCCCGTGAGTGTTCTTGATTGCCCTGCTGCATGTAGTATAAATAGCGACATGGCAAAAAACAATAGAAGTTGTTTCATTTCTAGCAGTTTTGGTTTTTTGTGTTATGTGTTAGGCAACAAGTTGCTACAAGAAGTCCCAGGCTAACGGGTGTTTTTACTCAAACCATGAATATTACCAACTCAGGTATGAATTTGTGAAGTCAGAAATCTTATTCACATGTTCAATATGACGAGTGAACAATGAAATATGATGAATGAAGCAGCATTATTGTAAACCCTGTTATCTAGTTGTTACATCGATTAAGATCAGGTATCTCTCGCAAACGGCCTAATGAGGGAGTTATTTACCACTTGTAATTAAAATCGTCCAAGTGAAACAATTTGTACTTGCTTAACAGTTTGTACGGATAGTTTTATGTTCGGAATTCGTTCAATCAACACACATGAGGAAACACCGGACAAAAACTGACCAGGTAAACCCTAACCGTTGCTATGATCAAGGATCTAGTGTTAAAGATTATTTTTATTCCTCTATTAGGAATATGCCTCCCTCTTGTGTCGGGCATTATCTCCTATCCTCATTATTCATTTATCGAATTACTGGGAGCTAATTTCTTTTTTATCCTGACCTCCTCTTCTATCTGGATTGGCTGCAACTGGATACATATGCGGCTACGGCCATTGTATAGACCACTTTCCAATCCTTTTTCCAAGATCGCTACTGTTTGCTTTGTATCGGTACTATATGGAGTATGTACCGGCGGACTATCAGCAATGATCTGGCTGCATATATCAAAAGAAGTATTTACGTGGATGGATGTACTCCGGTTTGTAGCAGCCTGTGTAGCGGCCATACTGATTTTCACGTTGATCTATGAGATACTTTTTCTTACAAAAGAACGGGTGATAGATACACAGATGGTTGATCAGCTTGATAAAGAGCGTTCACAGGCAGAGTTGCAGGCACTATCCAATGAAATGGATCCGCATTTTATTTTTAATTCACTCAACACATTGAATCACCTGATCGTGAATCAACCGGCACAGGCACATTTATTCAATAACCGGCTGGCTCAGGTCTATAAATATTTTTTATTAAATAAAAACAGGGAACTGATCCCATTGAAAGAAGAACTTGATTTCATTGAGAGTTATTTCTACCTGTTACAGATACGGCATGATAATAAATTACAGTTGAATAAGGATCTCACTGAAAATTCCGGTTCAGTAATGATCCCACCTTGCTCATTACAAATATTAGTAGAGAATGCGATCAAGCATAATGAATTTACTGATGAGCGTCCATTGAAGATCCATATCTATATGAATGAACATTATATAAAAGTCAGTAACAATATTAAACCTAAACCGTATGCAGTTAATTCAACGGGTATCGGATTAAGAAACCTGAGTGCCCGTTATAAGATCCTGTTCCGAAAAGACATAACGATTGAGACTAACCGTGAAAACTTCATTGTAAAACTACCCGTTATCACCTAATCAAACCTATCGCCATGTTAAATGCTGTAATTATCGAGGACGAAAGACTTGCTATGGAAAGCCTGATCACTACCCTATCCGATGTCAGCAATGATATCCAGGTCACTGCCCGTCTCGGTAGTGTCAGAGAAAGTATCGATTACCTGTCACAACCCAACCCTGTTGATCTTATCTTCAGCGATGTACAATTAAGCGACGGCCTTTCATTTGAAATTTTCAACAAAGGAAATATTCGTGTGCCTGTTATTTTTATTACAGGGTATGATGAATTCATGCTGAATGCCTTTGAATACAATGGCATCGATTATTTATTAAAACCGGTAGATAAAGAAAGCCTGGCGAAAGCATTGGTCAAATATAAAATGCTGCAAAAACATTTTACCAATCATCATTCACTGGACAATCTATTACAATATGTAGGCAATCATAAAAGAAAACGGATGCTGGTTAAAAAAGGAATGGAAAATATTTCTTTACGACTGGATGACGTGGTACTTTTTTATACAGAAAATAAGATCGTATATGTAGTAGACAGGCTGGGTAAAAAATATTTAGCTGATAAAAACTTAGCCGAACTCGAAGAAGAATTAGATCAGACTACTTTCTTCCGCGCCAACCGTCAATATATTGTCAACATTAATTTTATCCGTGGATTCAAATCATACGAAAAAGTAAAACTCATTGTAGAGCTTACTCTTTCGGAAGTCAATCACTGTATAATTATCAGCCAGGAAATGGCACCGCAGTTTAGAGAGTGGATGCATAATGCGTAGAAAGCTATTAGCTATTAGCTCTTTAATTTGAAGAACACTAATTGAAAATACAGGAACACGGATAAAAGGGATTTACACAGATTTTATTTTTTAATAAAAAAAATCCGTGATGATCCTTACAAATCTGT
This sequence comes from Chitinophagaceae bacterium, assembly GCA_039932855.1. GTDB lineage: Bacteria > Bacteroidota > Bacteroidia > Chitinophagales > Chitinophagaceae > JAJKIP01. The sequence goes on from JBDTPD010000071.1 coordinate 10,023, forward strand.
GTTATCCGTGTTCTTGTATTTTTTCCTATAAATCCTTTTAATCCACCCAAATCCAGGTTCAGACAATTATATCGCTAACAAACTACATCCTCTCAAATCTGAATTATCCAATCTTCCCAATACTTCAAACCCACCGTTCGGAAAAATTCTACCGGCATCATCGGTAGCAATAAAACTACAGGAATAAAGATTGGCGAGATCAATGACATTAACAGCGCCGGCTGTTGCTTTATTTAATCCGATCGTACTTGTTACCGCCAGCGGATCTTCATCATCACGAACTAATATTTTCATCCATGGTGGTGAATAAAACATTCCATCGCTTTTTGAATAGCCTTGTGATAAAAGTTCTGTCATACCATATTCTGAGTGAATAGATGATAGATTGAACGCGTTCTTTAATAACTCATGTACTTGTGGTCTCACCAGTTCTTCGCGTCGTCCTTTCATTCCACCAGTCTCCATGACAGTAGTATATGATAATGGTATCGGGTATTGCTCAGCAAAATCAAGTAAAGCAAAGGTGACACCGATCAGTAAGGTCTTTTGTTTGGCTTGCTCCAACTGTTGAAGAACGCTGGCCAGTTTATCAAATTCATGCAGGTAAAAACCACCGGAAGGATGACCGGATTGGCGGATCAGTTTATCAACCATATATACCAGTGACGAATGTTGTCTCTCGAGATAAGAAGGTAACAATCCGATGATGCACCAGTCTTCGGGCTTTCCATAAAATAATTCAAATGCCCGGTTAAAGCTATCCTCATAAAGTTGTACGTCCTTTACTTCATGTCTGCTGGGCAGTATGCCGGTAGTGCCACTGCTTTCAAAAATAACTGAGGGTTGAAACAACGTTGTTTGAATAGATGCCGATTTGAAAAAACGGATAGGCAGAAACGGTATCTGTTCAATGCGGTTCACCTTTGCAGGACTCACCCGTAAGGCATCTGTGTACTGGTGATAAATGGGATTGTACTCATACTGGAAACGAAAGGTTTCC
>JBDTPD010000072.1:0-11019 GCA_039932855.1 Chitinophagaceae bacterium
CGGCCTTTGGCTCATAGCTATCAAAACTCGATTCATATCGTATAAACAAACCGATCAGTAAACACACGGTAATACCAGCCGTTAGTCCCGCGATATGCAGGAACGTCGTCAGCTTCTGGCGGCTGAACCGGCGCAACATATAGTGTAGGTGTCTGTTCATTTGAGTTTTTTTTATTAAAGAGCTATCAGCTCTTCGCCATTAGCTTTTAGACCTATTATTTATACTGTACCCTTTTATCAATATTCTTCTCATTTAAGAGCTAACAGCTAATAGCTAAAAGCTAAAAGCTTACTCAGTCCTTAAACTCTTTATTGGATTCGCTATAGCTGCTCTTATAGAACGATAGCCAACTGTCAGCGCAGCTACAATAACGGTAACAAGCACAGCGGATACAAACACCCAAATATTTATCGGGATGCGAAACTTGAAATCCTGCAGCCAGCTGTTCATTAACCAGAAACCAACCGGTGCCGCTATGATGAATGAAATAAGAATGAGACGGGAAAATTCTTTTCCAAACATCCACAGAATATTCAGGATACTTCCGCCCAATACTTTGCGTATACCGATCTCTTTTGTTTTTTGCGTGGCCATAAATGATACGAGGCCGTACAAACCAAGACAACCGATAAAAATGGCGATAAAAGAAAATAGCTGGATCAGTTTCAGCATCTCGTCTTCACTGGAATAAAAAGCAGCGATATGTTTATCAACAAACTCATAGTCATACAAGCTCTCCGGGTTCATACTTACCCATGTTTTTTCTATCGCCGCCAAAGTAGGTTTGGTATTGGCGAGGTTGATCTTGACCGCATAACTATTATAAAGCCCAACGTGAGTCGTAATGCAAAGAGCATTTATATCTGCATAGAAAGATTGGTCATGAAAATCTTTAACTACTCCCACAATAGTACCTTTCAAATTCCCATCTATTTTCAGGCTCTTACCAAGCACATCATTCGGTGACTTAAGATTTACTTTCTTGACAAATGTTTCATTTACCACAAATTCACTGACACTATCTGAAGGATATAAATTTCTACCTGCAATCAGGTGCAATCCAAATGTCTTTACGAAATCTTCATCACCGGATTTTACACTGATCCTAAATGATTCTTCTTCCAGGTGATTATCATAAATAGGGGCAGTGTTCCAGTTATTCGAAGAAGATGGAGGAGAAAAACACATTGACACATCCTGCACTCCGGATATTTTCTGAAGCTGAGTTTTTAATGTTTTTGATTTTTCCGGAGAGGAAGCCACTGGCACCATCACAATAGCATCTTTGGTAAAACCAAGATCAGAATTCTTTGAATAATTCATTTGTTTTGCGATCACGATCACGGTAATGATCAGCACTTGTGAAATAGCAAACTGTACAATGATCAGGCTTCTTCTTGTATTGAACCCGCCTGCACTTCTTTGCGTTAGTTTATTCTTCAATGCTGCGATCGGCTGAAATCCCGATAAAATAAGACCCGGATAAGAACCAGCAAAGAATATCACAACGATCGCCAGTAATGGAATAAATACCATCAATCGCCAGTCGGTCAATAAATCAATATGCAGATTCAGTTCAAACCAACTATTTACATAGGGAAGTGCGATATATGATAAGGCAATGGCAATAAGTACGGCCAGCACTGTAATGACCGTTGTTTCTGCAATGAATTGCCAGAACAGTTGCGACCTTTTACTTCCTAATACTTTACGTACGCCAACTTCTTTTGAACGGTTCAATGCCTGTGCAGTAGCGAGATTAATAAAATTCACACACGCTGTAATGACAAGGAAGAAACCAATCAAAGAAAGTATCCATAAAGTTTTTTTCTGCATCACGCCATCATATCGTGCATCAAAATGAACATCAGACAAAGGTTGCAGTTTATATACATGCACATTCTTACTCTTAGGTCTGAATTTCTTTACATACGCAGGCAAAACAGATTCTACCTGTGCAGGATTCACATTTGGGCGAAGCAATACATAACAATTCATTGCGCTCTCAATACCACCCCATGAATTATCACCGGCCAGCCATTCATTATATTGTTTCAGCGTACTATAAGATGCATACACCTGGCAATGCTGGTCAGTATTCTCAGGAATATCTTTCAGAATTCCTGATACTTTGAAGTCGATCTTGTTATCAAGTTTGAAAACCCTGTTCATGGCATCCGTGGTGCCAAAATATTTTTTGGCCACCTTCTCAGTGATGATGGCTGTATTAGGTTCTGTTAGTGCAGTTTTTTTATCACCTTGTAATAGAGGAAAATTAAAGATGTCAAAATATTCAGGTTCTGTAAAAGCGATGCCCGGACCCTCTTTGAATTTTTTATCTCCTGTATTATCCTTTATCGTGATCAATGCGTCCTCGAAAGTGGCAATACGGCTGATTTTTTCGGTATAATTATAATCGTCGCGCAATGCCTTCCCTAATGGACCCGGTACACCAGACGTATAAGAAATATTGTCGCGATGCTGCTCAGTCACGATCCGGTAAATGCGATCTGAGTTTGCATGAAAATGATCAACACTTAAATGGTACTTGATTATTGTAAAAATGAGAATAGCACAGGTAACACCCAAGGCTAATCCCATCACATTAATCGTCATGTACACTTTGTTGCGTTTCAGGTTGCGAAAGGCGATCTTGAAGTAGTTCTTAATCATTGTCAGGTTATAGCGAGTGGGTGATGGCTAGTGGCGAGTGGGATTAAACTTCTCTCATCCCTCTTGCTACTCGCTATACCCCACTTCCGTTATACAAGAATATTTTCCGTCACAGTTTGTCCATCAAGCATGCGTATGATCCGGTGGCTATAACGCGCATCATGTTCAGAGTGCGTTACCATCACGATAGTTGTACCTTGTTCATTGAGGTCCGTTAATAATTGCATCACCTCATTACCATTGGAAGAATCGAGGTTACCCGTCGGCTCATCCGCGAGTATCAGTTTGGGATTGTTGACGACAGCGCGTGCAACAGCGACCCGTTGTTGCTGACCACCCGATAATTGTTGCGGGTAGTGATTCCGACGATGCATGATTTGCATTTTATCCAATACTACTTCCACTCTTTTCTTACGATCGGCAGATTTAACGCCGGTATAGATCAACGGGAGTTCTACATTTTCAAAAACAGTCAACTCATCAATGAGGTTAAAACTTTGAAACACGAACCCGATATTATGTTTGCGCAGGTCCGCTCTTTTCCGTTCATTGAACTTAGCTACTTCTATTCCATTGAATAAAAAGCTACCGGTATCCGGGTCATCCAATAGCCCAACGATGTTGAGCAATGTTGACTTACCGCAACCGGATGGTCCCATAACGGCTACAAACTCACCTTCTTTCACTTCAAAAGAAAGCCTGTTCAACGCTACAGTCTCTACTTCTTCTGTCCGGTAGATTTTTTCCATGTCGGTGATCTTGATCATATATTTAGAATGATTTTGATTTTGAAGAAGCTATTAGTTTTTAGCTATTAGCTTTTAGACCTATTATTTAAAATTTTAAGAACTAACAGCTAACAGCTATTTTAATATCAGTTCCTGTATGTTACCATACGTTTCATAACTCGACGTCACAACCTTATCACCGGCTTTTAATCCGGAGATGACTTCATAATATTCAGGATTCTGATTTCCTAATTGTATATCTACACGATAAGCTGATTTGCCATTCTCACTTACCTTGAAGATCCAGTTACCACCGGTCTGTTGAAAGAAACCACCTTTATCAACTAATAATGCCTGCTTCTCATCACTTAATAACAGTCGTATTTGTAAGGTCTGACCACGACGAATGCCTTTTGGAACATCGCCCACAAACTCCATGTCTACCTGGAAGCGTGCATTCGTAACCTGTGTGTATACTTTTTTAATGACCAGTTTATAATTTTTCCCAGCGAATTCAAATGAACCGGCAAGACCTGTATAGATACGGGAGATATAATGCTCATCGATATCCACGCGTACTTTGAAACCACTGAGTACATCGATCTGTCCTAATCTTTCGCCCTGGTGTTTTGACTGACCGATTTCCGCATCGAGTGAAGTCAATTGTCCGTCTACCGGCGCACGTACGATCAGGTCACCAACTTTCTTACGCATTAATGCCAATGCGTTCTGCGTACGACTATAGGAACTACCGGCCTGATCCACTTCCTGTTTGACAGAAATAGAATCTTGCTTAAGAATTTGAGCAGTTAGTTTTTTCTTTTGTACCTGGTAGTTATAGTTATTCTCTGATTCTTTGAACTCCTGCAGACCGATTGCTTTCTGATCGTATAATTTTTTATTCAATAAATATTTACGTTCGGCTTCTTTCAATGAACTCTCCACATCCGTCATCTGGTTGAGTTTGGAAATGGTATTCTGTCTTGCTGCGTTCTGGGAAATTTGCATTTGCGTAAGCAGGTTATAAACAGATGTCTCCTGGTTGACGAGATTCAGTTCCAGATCGGTATTAGATAACCGAAGTATAGCATCGCCTTTTTTCATTTCAGTACCATCTTCCACATATTTTTCTTCTACACGTCCGCCTTCCAGTGCATCGAGGTATATGCTGGTAATAGGAAGCACTATACCATTGACCGGAATATTATCCTGGAAAATGCCTTGTTTCACTTCACTGATCGTTACGCGTTCCGAATCAACATTCAGTTTTGATTTACCAGAGGTGAAGTAATAACTCGCCCATATCAATGCGATCAACCCGACGATACCGCCGATGGTCAATAGCCGTTTAGTCGTCCATGTCTTTTTTTCCCTGATCCTGTCAACCATATAATTAAAGTAATAAAGTCTTTTAAAAAGCTACCCTCAGGGGCTGAGACCAAAGGGTAGCTATTGTCTACTGTGAAAAAATCTCGGTATCATTCTATGAAGAACATGCCAGTTCTGATACTATTGATTCTTAGTTATTTGCACCCTACTAATCTACGATTTTGTGCGTTAACGATACAGCACCTGTCCGCTTTTGATACAGCCGGTCAGTGGGGGTTTTCCTTAAAAAATTAATTGCCATGAAATTGTGTTTGTGGTATCATTGCTGGTCAGTAGGCAGTACTCAGTTGGCAGTCGGCAGTCCCTTGACAATTGATTGCGAACTATTGGTTTGTTACTTAAGGATAAGCGTCAGTAATTTCTCATAAAGACTGCGACTGCAGACTGCTGACTGACAGACTGCCGACTGATAAACTACGTGATATGGTAATGAAAAATGCTTCAATATTAGTGATAGACGATGACACAGACGTGCTGACGGCTGTGAGGTTGCTGTTGAAAACAGAAACGAAGGAAGTGATTACGGAGAAGAACCCGGAGAATCTCCGGTCGCATATGTCAAAGTCGAACTTCGATGTGATCCTGCTGGACATGAATTTCAATAGCTCGATCAATACGGGTAATGAAGGATTGTTTTGGCTGAAAGAGATCAAGAAGATGAAATCAGATGCTGCGGTGATCATGATCACGGCGTATGGCGATATCGACCTGGCTGTTCGTTCATTGAAAGAAGGCGCGGCTGATTTTGTAGTAAAACCATGGCACAATGAAAAGCTGGTAGAAACGATCAAAGAAATTTTACAGAAAAAAGAAAATAAACAAGGTACTACTGCGCTTCGCATTAAAGATTCGATTTTTGGAAAAGAATTGCTGGGCGAATCAGAGATCATGCAGGAGATTTTTTATAAAGTAGAAAAAATAGCGCCTACAGATGCCAATATTTTAATTCTTGGAGAAAATGGTACCGGTAAAGACCTGATCGCACGCGCAATTCATCAGCAATCATTACGCGCCGGTAACCCTTATGTGAAAGTAGATGTGGGCGCACTGACAGAATCATTGTTTGAAAGCGAATTATTTGGTCATAAGAAAGGAGCTTTCACCGATGCTCGGGAAGATAGAATAGGATTGTTTGAAGCAGCAAGTAATGGAACATTGTTCCTTGATGAAATTGGAAATATATCATTGCAATTGCAGGCAAAATTGCTGAGCGCCTTACAAAACAGGCAGATCACCAGGTTAGGCACCAATCAACCGATACCTATTGATATACGCTTGATCTGTGCAACGAACCTTCCGATCACTGAACTCGCTAATGAAAAAAGATTCCGGAAAGATCTGATCTACCGGATCAATACAGTAGAGATCACTGTTCCGCCATTGCGGAGACGTGGTACCGATATTGTATTGCTGGCAAAACATTTTTGTAATATTTATAGTAATAAATATTTGAAACATGGATTGGAATTTGATCAGAAAGCATTGAATAAATTATCATCGTATAATTATCCGGGCAATGTTCGTGAATTGCAATATACTGTCGAACGTGCCGTTATCATGGCTGATAATGATTTGCTGCAGGAATCAGATATCATTTTTTCTCCGATAGAATCTGGTGATGTTTCTGATGGTGAACAAAAAGAATTTAAATTAAGCGCTGTTGAAAAAAATACGATCCTGAAAGTCATTCAAAAACATAACGGCAATATCAGCCAGGCGGCAAAAGAACTGGGACTTACCCGTACCGCGTTGTACCGCAGAATAAACAAGTATGATATTTAAAAAATTCGAGTGGCGGATATTGCTGCGGGTGGTATTGATGTTTATCACCCTCTCCCTTGCTTCTTTTATATTGGTAAAAGGCTGGTATATCTACCTGGTACTTGCTATTCCCGTGATCATTTATGAGGTCATTGAATTTTATCGCTTTCAGCGAAAGGCACATGATGAACTAAATCAGTTTGTAGAATCTGTTCACTACCGTGATTTCTCCCGCTATTTTGATGCGCGTCACGGACCGGTAGAAATACAATCGCTGCGCAAAGGGTTTAATGAGATCAACAGCACCTTTAAAGTAATCAGTAAAGAAAAAGAAACACAGTACCAGTATTTACAAAAAATACTGGAGCTGGTAAATACCGGCATTCTTTCCTATGAAGAGAAAGATGGCAATGTAGTTTGGATGAATGAATCATTGAAACAGATGTTGCAATTGCCATACCTGAAAAATATCCAATCAATGATGAGACGGGATGAGGGATTATTCCAGGATATTCTTTCATTAAAATTGGGTGAGTCAAAAATTGCAACGGCACATCTGGAAAAAGAAGCATTCAAAGTATTATTATCTGCTACGGCTTTTCAAACAGAAGGAAAAGTGTATAAACTGATCGCTTTTCAGAATGTAAGTGAAGCCCTTGATGAAACAGAATCAAAGGCATGGCAAAAATTGTTGAGTGTATTGACACACGAGATCATGAACTCTATTGCACCCATCTCCTCATTGGCAGAAACACTCAAACATCGTTTGCAGGCATCTTCTCATGCACTTACCGGCGATCAGGGTGCACTCGACGATCTTGAAGTTGGTATCGACACCATCAAAAAAAGAAGTGAAGGCTTATTAAAATTTGCACAGACCTATCGTAACCTGAATAAGATCACTACTCCTAACCTGAAGAAAGTATATGTCAGGGATATCTTTGAAAATTTGTATCAACTGATGCAGCCGACACTTGAACAAAAAAATATTGAACTGGAAACAGTTTTAAAAGATACCGATCTCGTTCTCGAAGTCGATCCCAATCTCATCGAACAGGTATTGATCAACTTAATCGTTAATGGGATGGAAGCATTGAAAGATAAACACGAGCCGCGGATTGTTTTATCTGCTTATTTCAATAACGCCAAAAAGACGATCATCAAAGTGGCCGACAATGGAAGCGGTATCCCCGAAGAATTGTTGGATAAGATTTTCATTCCCTTCTTCAGCACCAAGAAAAGCGGAAGTGGTATCGGACTCAGTCTTTGCAAACAGATCATGATGTTGCACAAAGGGAATATCCAGGTGCAGTCTGTCGACAATCATGGAACAGCTTTCTTATTACAATTCTAAACTTTCCAGCCTATTTGTAGCTTGTTATTGGCCAGCTCATGGCTTCACCTTAGGCTTATCCTAGGGTTTTCTTAGGGTATTCTTCAGGTTATCTTATATTATAAAGCTTAAGATAATCTTAAGATAATCCTAAGTAATATATAAGATCAGAGGTTGATGTCCGATAGATCTTACCCCGAATACGATCCTGCGTCCCCCGGTATTTTTGCCACGGATGTCCCTGTATTCTTTATTTAGTCAATAAAAACAGAACATCTCCAGGGGAAAAAATTCTACACACGTAGTAAGATATTTGACGAGATCAGCCCACCAGGGTCCCGGAATGATCAATTCCACCCTTATTTTTCTTCCTTTTCTTTTGTTGTTTGAAATAAAAACAGTCATCGAAGCCGGTTTGGAAGCCAAAAAGGTCTGGCATAATGTTTTCAGAACCATACGCTGTAGCCAGGCTTAAAACCATCCAGGCAGCTGACCGGCCGCGGTTGCTGCTACTATAATACCTGATCCTCTTTTTTACATTTATAATTATCATTGACGTCATTACCACATGGTAACAAAACAGACATCAGCTGCGAATGAATTTCTCACCGGCGGAGGAGAGATGGGCGAACTCATACGTGCCTACGATTGGCAATCTTCATCACTTGGCGATCCTGCCAACTGGCCACAAAGTTTAAAAACATGTGTGCGCATTATTCTTACTTCCAGTCAGCCGATGTTTGTATGGTGGGGTAAGCAACTCATCAATATTTATAATGATGCTTATAAAACAATCGTACGAGGCAAACACCCCGAAGCGCTTGGTCAACCTGCATCGGTTGTATGGAAAGAGATCTGGCATGAAGTAAAACCACGGGTGAATATCGTATTGAATGATAACATCGGAACCTATGATGAAGCGTTGTTGCTGATCATGGAAAGAAATGGATATCCTGAAGAAACCTATTACACGTTTTCCTATAGCCCTATTGCCGGAGAAAGCGGTGGTGTAGAAGGGATCATTTGTGCAAATACTGATACTACCGAACGCATCATCGGTGAACGTCAGCTACGCACTTTGCGTGATCTTGGTAAAAATATACAAGGTACTCAAACAGCGAATGATGTGTATGAGAAAATGATAGAGGTCATTACTCATAACCCGCACGATTTCCCATTCTCCTTTATTTATAAATTAGATGAAAGCGGAACCCTTGCACAGCTGGTTGAAAAAACGAGCAATATCACCAATGAAAAGATCGCTCCGCAGGTTATTACCATTAATGATAAAGCACCATGGTCGATAAGCGAAGTAGTAAAAACTTCGGCAACGATAATAACTAATGAAATATCGCCCTATGGTCCTTTGCCAACAGGACCATGGGAATTACCTCCATCCAAAGCATTGGTTATTCCCATTACTAAAACAGGACGACCAACTCCCCTGGCAATTTTAGTAGTAGGATTAAATCCTTATCGTCTCATTGATGAAAAATATAAAAGTTTTTTTCAACTACTCGCTGATCAGGCAGCTTCTGCAATCAGCACGGCGCAGACATTGGAAGAAGAACGTAACAGGGCCGAAGCATTGACAGAACTGGATAAGGCTAAGACAAGATTCTTCAGTAATATCAGTCATGAGTTCCGTACTCCATTGACGTTAATGCTCGGTCCCCTGGAGGATCTGTTACAGCAACAGGATAATGAATTGTCTGATCATAACAAACGCATCGTAGGTACTACTCACCGTAATGCTATGCGTTTATTGCGGCTGGTGAATGCCTTACTGGACTTTAGCCGTATTGAATCAGGTCGCATTCATGCAAATTATCAGCGTACTGATATTACTTCTTTCACCAATGATCTCGCCAGCAATTTCAGATCGGTGATGGAAAAAGCAGGATTGCAATTTGAGGTTCATTGTGATGATATAAAAACACCGGTATATATAGATAAAGAGATGTGGGAAAAAATTGTTCTCAATCTTTTATCCAATGCATTTAAATATACATTGACCGGAAAGATTACTGTTACGCTGAAGCAGGTCAATGATCAGATTAATCTACAGATCGCCGATACAGGGGTAGGTATTCCTGAAAGAGAATTACCGATGATGTTTGAACGTTTTCATCGCGTACAAAATTCCGCCGGACGTAGTCATGAAGGAACAGGTATTGGTTTATCACTCGTAAGTGAGCTGGTAAAATTTCATCATGGTACCATCTCCGTTACCAGTAAAGAAGGTAAAGGAAGTACCTTCTCCGTTACTATTCCCATAGGTAAAACGCATCTCTCTCCATCGCATGTGAGCGAAAAGGAAACTGATCTGTCAGGCACTTTCTCCAATTCATATATACAGGAAGCGCTGAACCTGGCAGAAGATATTTCCCCGGAAAATAAAATTGATAAATCTGTATTTTCTTCAAATGGCCATACTCAATTATCAAGTGTACTGATCGTAGATGATAATTCTGATATGAGAAATTATTTGTCAACCTTATTGGGCAAACAATTTAATATCGAGATTGCCTCCAATGGAAAGGAAGCGTTGGATAAAATAAAAAAACATTCTCCCGATATAGTTGTCAGTGATATCATGATGCCGGTCATGGATGGCGTAACCATGGTAAAGCATATCAAAGAAAATGCAGGTACAAGCGATATACCAGTCATTCTGTTGTCAGCACGTGCAGGTGAACAGGAAAAAATAGAAGGATATGAAACAGGTGCCGACGACTATCTCGTCAAACCTTTTTCTGCAAAAGAATTATTAGCAAGGATACAGGCACAGTTGAAGATCGCAGCCTTGCGTAAAAAGCAAAATGAGGCAATCAGTAATAGTGAACAACGTTTGCGGGATATGATCATGCAGGCACCTGTAAGTATGGCTATTCTGCGTGGACCCAATTATATATTCGAGATCGCCAATGATGATTATTTTGTTATCGCCGGTAAAAAACCGGAACAGATCATGAACAAACCTTTGCTGGAAGCATTACCGGAAATCAGCACACAGGGCATCAAAGAAATTATGGATACTGTAGTGGCAACCGGTAAACCATATATCGGTAATGAGTTTCCGCTAATGATCAATCGTTTCGGCAAAGAAGAACTGACCTATTTTAATTTTATTT
>JBDTPD010000073.1:0-10990 GCA_039932855.1 Chitinophagaceae bacterium
AACTTTTATTTATAAATTTAGCTTCGGTTACGGGCTGACGATTTTCAAATACCGGCACATCGCCAAGCCGTGTACGTTGCAGGCTAACCTTTTTTTGAAGTTTTTCTCTTTTACCCAATAACTTCCTAATTTGCTCTCATAAGCCTGTTCCATGAGAGTCATCCTGGTCGCCTTAACCAGCACCCTGCTAATTGCCTGTCTGCCCGCACTGGGTCAATTGTCGTCTGCCAACGAAAAAGCAATTCTTTTAAAAAGAATGATAGAGTTGAATCATTATTCACCGAGACCGGTGGATGATAGTTTTTCTGTGTCTGTTTTTAAAAAAATTATCAATACAGCCGATAAAAGAAGATTGTACCTGACTGCATCGGAGTATAAACAGTTAGCTGCGTACACCACTGGTCTCGATGATGAATTGCAAGGCAAAGGCTGGGCCTTTCTTGATCTTTTTACCACACTCTATAAACGCTCGCTGCAAAGAGCGGATTCTATTCTCAATAAATTAATGGATAAGCCATTGGATTTTTCTGTGAATGAATCGGTCAGTTCCTCGAAAGAAGAAACCTTTAATTTCTCTGCAGACAATGCAGCATTGGTAAGCCGCTGGTCGCGCTACCTGAAATGGGTAGTGATGAATCGAATATATGAATCAGTTCATGCGGATAGTTCAAAAAGAAGGACGTTCAAAGATGCGTTGGTATCAATGGAGCCATCTATCAGGCAAAAAGTAAAACAGGAAGAACTGAGATCGATTAAAAAAATTATGGAGAATCCGGAAGGATTTGCATCTTATGCCAGTGGCATTTATTTAAATGCCATCGCGAATACGTTTGATCCGCACACGGATTATTTTTCACCACAGGGTAAGGAAGAGTTCCAGGCACAATTAAGTACAGAGGCATTTTACTTTGGAATTGAGCTGGAAGAAAATGATGAAGGCAAACTCGTTATTGGCAGATTAACTCCCGGTGGCCCTGCGTGGAAATCGGGTGAGCTTAATAAAGGAGATGAACTGGTGAGTCTGCAATGGGAAGGGAAAGAAGCGGTGGAACTGGCCGGCGCTACCGTTGAAGAAGCGTATGATGTATTGGATCAATCGGTACATGACCGGATCGTTTTCAGGTGCCGTAAAGCAGATGGTACAGAGGCCGTTGTTTTTTTAAGAAAAGAAAAACTAAACAATGAAGAGAATATTGTAAAAAGCTTTGTGCTCAAAGGAGAAAAAAAGATCGGCTATATACTGTTGCCGGGTTTTTATACAGAATGGGAAAATGAAACAGGATCAAGTTGTGCCAATGATGTCGCGAAAGAAATTGTAAAGCTGAAAAAAGAAAATATCGATGGATTGATACTCGATGTTCGCTACAATGGCGGTGGTTCAGTAGGAGAAGCGATTGAAATGACAGGCATATTTATAGAAGATGGTCCGTTGGCTGCCGAGAAATCAAAAGATGGAAGGCTGAGCACGTATAAAGATCCTAACCGCGGAACGATCTATGATGGACCAATGGCACTGATGGTAAATGGACAAAGCGCCTCTGCTTCTGAAATGCTCGCTGGTTCATTGCAGGATTATCATCGTGCGGTGATTGTTGGTAGTAATACCTATGGAAAAGCAACGATGCAATTAATGCTGCTGATGGATACAACGAGAAATGTAAATTATTCAGGAAAAGAAAACCAGGATATCGTTAAGATCACGATGAAAAAATTATACAGGCTTACCGGTAAGTCTGCTCAGTTGAATGGGGTGGCACCGGATGTTGTTTTGCCTGATGCATTTGATGGATTAGATTTTCGCGAAAGCGCAGAAAAAAATGCGTTGCCATCAGATACTGCTAAAGCAAATCAATATTACAAACCACTCAAGGTATTACCTGTTGGTGAACTGGCTAAGAAAAGTGCGGATCGTGTAGTTGCTAATGAAGGGTTTCAGGATATTAAAAAAATTATTGAAGAAGAGAAAAAAGATAACGCGATAGCTGTTCAGGTAATACCATTGAAATGGGATCTTTTTGAAAAATGGGTTCAGCAGCATGATCTGAATCTAAAGACCATGCAGGGCGATGCGCCGGCAGCAACGCAATTCACGGTAGAAAATCATACGCAGGATAAACAGCTGATACAAAAAGATGCCTATACCAAAGAAATCAATGATGTATGGCTGAAACACCTGGGACGTGATATCTACATACAAGAAACGTTTCTTGTATTAACTGATTTAATAAATTCACAATCACCACCTACCAAAAATTAACTATATGAAATCGTATTTTCTAAAAAAGATCCTGGGGCTACCCATCTTATTACTTTTCTTCTCCTTTACTTCTGTAGCACAAACTTTCGAAACAGCTGTCGACTATATGGAGTATATCAGTAAAGCCAACCAGGCGCTGACAGAAAAGTATTTGTTTTACCTGAGCGGTATGTCGCATGGTAAGAATGCAAAAAAAGTAGAAAAAAGAAGACAGGAGTTGTTGCAATCAATCAGCGATACCCGTTTTAGTATAATGGGAATGCCGCCATTCAAAGGTGATCGTACATTGAAGGATACCACGGTAGCGTATTTAAAGATCCTCAACATTGTTTTTAATGAAGACTATGGCAAGATCGTAAATATGGAAGAAGTGGCCGAGCAAAGCTATGACCTGATGGAAGCATATATGCTGGCAAAAGATAAGGCTAATGAAAAACTAAATGAAGCCTCTGACCGTCAGCATAAAATGCAGGAGCAATTTGCTGCGAAAAATAACGTGACCCTTGTAAAAAGTCAAAGCGAACTGGATACAAAGATGCAGGTGGCCGCCGAAGTAATGAAGCACTATAATGAAGTGTACCTGGTATTTTTCAAAAGTTACAAGCAGGAAGCTTATCTGACCGATGCGGTAAATAAAAAGAACATCATCAGCATCGAACAAAATCTGAACTCCCTGAAGAAATTTTCAGACGATGGTTTAGATAAATTAAAAGATCTGAAAGGATATAACAATGATCCTTCCCTGATCATTGCCTGCCGCAACCTGATGAATTTTTATAAAGCAGAAGCTGCTAAAGGCTCGGCGACGACAGATTTTTATTTAAAAGAAGAGAATTTTGGTAAACTAAAAAAGCAATTCGACGCCAAATCTGGTTCCAAACGCACGCAAGCCGACGTTGATGAATTTAATAAAGCGGTCAAAGACATCAACGACGCAGGTAATGCGTTCAATGCTACGAACGCTGATCTCAACAAACAACGCACCGCCGTTAATAATGATTGGGAAAAAGCGGTGAAAAAGTATATGGATAGTTATATGCCTACTCAGAAATAAGCAGTCTGTCAGTCGGCAGTCAGCAGTCCCTTGACTGTTGTATTTGTAATATGAAATAAAACAAGTACAAATTTCCGACTGCTTACTGCCTATTGAATCTCATCACCGGTCCCCCACCATTCTTCTGCATTTCTTTCATCATCTTTTCTCTTTCTGCTTTGAACTCTTCGGAAGTATAATGTTTTTTTCCAGTAGGCTCTTTAATAGAAGCAACGTCAGCTTTGGGGTCTATTTGGAGTGCCGTAAATACCTGTCTGCCGTTACTGATATCCATTTCAAGGATAAGACCGGGAAGTTGTCCCTGGTATTCTGCAGGTCCTGCAGGTACTGGAATATCGCTGGCAAACCACGCAACAATAGCCGAGGTATCTGTAATCTCAATTCTTTCCATTTTTCCATCGGTCATTTTCATCTGGCTTTTCTGACTGATCTGGGTAGTCGTTGCTTTCATGCAATTGTGATTCAAAATAGTTTTTGTTTCACCAGTCATTTTCCATTTCAATGGTTTGATACTATCATCGATGATAAATTTCTTGTCGAACAATTCACGCTGTTCTACTTTTTTCATCGTTTCAAAATTGTCGTATAGCACATCATTGGAACCAGCAACTGTCATACGGATCTGCATACCACCGCCACCATCACCACCGCCCAAAGAAGTTTCGTCATCATTATCTTGTTCTGCCTGTCTCCAGACGGATTGATTATTGGCAAAGTTGAGTTCAAATTTATCGGTCCTGTTTTTAGGAACCATGCGTTGCATTTCTTCTGACATGCCGGGGAAGCTAACCTGTATTTGCAGCACACGTTGATAGGTTACTTTTCCTTCTTTTTGCTGTGCACGAACAATAAAAAGGGAAAGCAAAGCAAAAGCAGTCATCACAATTTTTTTCATGTTAGTTTGTTTTCATCAAATCTATAACATGGCTGTTAGCAGATAAGTTAACCCACCTTTCATTAAGGTTAATAAATGTTAATAGCGTTAAAATCGGCGCGGGTAAAGGGTTACATTTGTATTCACAGTATGAAAAAGTTCCGTTGGTCAGCTATATTGATGATCGTTGCGATACTTGGTATCACCGGGTTTCAGCTGTATTGGCTGCGCAATAACTATAACCGCGAGAAGGAGAACCTGGAAATAACGACCAATGCTTCTTTTCGTCAAACTATTCTTCATGCACAGGCAGCCAAGTTAAAGCTGGAGAAATTTAATCTACTTGCGGATACTCAGAGAACACCAGAAGTAGTCCTGACCACAAAAAAGCAATCGGCAAGAGGAATGAACCGGCCCGACCGAAAAAAAGATGCAGCGATCTCTATTATTAACCTGATCCAGGAAAGGATGAAAGATTCGCTGGGAAATGATACGGCTGATATAAGCATACCACGAATGATGTTCAGGCATAATGATGATAAGACAATGGACTCCGTTGTTGTCGATAGAAAACATTCCTTCAGCGTTGACAGTTTTCCATTTACACCGGATATGATTCGAAAAGTGGAGATGCAGCAGGGAAAGGAACCAAATTCAAACCGCGTGGTATCTATAACCATCGGAAACAAAAAGAAAAAAGTAGGCACTAATGAATTTACACACGTTGACACTAATGTTTTTGTAGGACAATTTCCCGGGCCCGGACCGGGAGATGTATTTATGCAACCAGCGGGTGGACGTGGTCGTGATAAAATTTTCCAGATCCTTTATAAAATTGATTCATTGGCTGTCGGAGACTCTATTACACTTAAAGAAGTGGCGAGTGCATACGCAGCCAGGTTGAAAGAAGATAATATCAATGTTCAGTTCAATGTAAAGCGATTAGATTCAACAAAAGCATCATTGCCAAATGCAGTGACGATTGGCTTTTCAAAACCGGCTATATTCGGACTTTTTCTGAATAATACATTCAGCTATATGCTGGGTAAATTAAAATTGCCTATTCTCTTTTCTTTATTACTTGTAGGCATCACGTTGTTCTCGTTCATATTACTCTATAGAAATATGATCAGGCAGCACCGTCTCGGCGAATTGAAGAATGAGTTTATCAGCAATATCACGCACGAATTAAAAACGCCTATCGCAACAGTTGGCGTAGCTATAGAGGCGCTTAAGAATTTTAATGCAATCGATGATGCTGCCCGCACAAGAGAATATCTTGATATTTCACAGAATGAATTACAGCGATTGAATCTGCTCGTTGATAAAGTGCTCAAACTCTCTGTTTTTGAAAAAAAGGAAATTGAGTTAAAGAAAGAATGGTTTGATTGCAAACAACTGACAGAAGAAGTGATGAACAGCATGCGACTTCAGTTTGAAAAATATCATGCGTTGATCACACTCGATATAGAAGGAGATAATTTTACGATTGAAGCAGATAAGCTGCATATCACCAGTGTTGTTTATAATTTACTCGACAATGCTTTGAAGTATAGTAAAGAAAACCCTGTGATTGCGGTCCGCTTAAAATCAAAAGAACAACATATTGAACTAAGCGTTACGGATAATGGTATCGGTATCCCGGCAGAATATAAAGGAAAAGTATTTGAAAAATTCTTCCGTGTACCTACCGGCGATACACATAATGCAAAAGGCTACGGTCTTGGTTTGAGTTATGTGTCAGAGGTGATCAAACGTCACCATGGTTTTATTACAGTGGACAGTGAATTGGGAAAGGGCAGTACCTTTACGGCTTATATTCCTTATAAGGAACTTCCGGTCATCCATTTTGATGAGCACCGGAAGGTGATTACGAAAAAAATTAAAATCGGATAACGTGGCTATAAAAGTTTTATACGTAGAGGATGAATTATTTCTCGGCAAGATCGTTCGCGAGAGCCTTGAGAGCCGCGGATTTGAAGTAATGATGGAAAGCGATGGCGCTAAAGCAACCGCGCTTTTTAAATCTTCCAACCCCGATATCTGCGTACTCGATATCATGTTACCCAATAAAGATGGTTTTGCTATTGCCGATGAGATCAGGCGCCTGAATGAGGACGTACCGATTATTTTCCTGACAGCAAAAGTGCAGACAGAAGATGTGGTGAAAGGATTTGGATTAGGCGGCAATGATTATATCCGCAAGCCGTTCAGTATGGAAGAGCTGATCGTACGCATACAGAACCTGCTGCGCGATAAACCTGACCAGGAAACCAAAATTTCAGGCGATAGCGTAACGATGGGGAAATATAATTTTCAGTTGAACCGCCAGGTGCTGAATGACGGCAAGGAGGAGAAAAAGCTTTCCTACCGTGAAAGTGAGCTGCTGAAGTTGCTATATCAAAACCGCGACAAGATCATTGACCGCAAAGACATCCTGAACCTGCTTTGGGGAAATGATTCTTTCTTCAATTCCCGTAATCTCGATGTATATATTACCAAACTGCGCAGTTATCTAAAGAGCGACCCTTCTCTCGAGATCATTACCATCAAAGGCATAGGTTATCGTTTTGTTATCGCTTAAAATACCCAATAACCCGTATATAGGAAGATTGCAGAATCGGTAACTTTAGAAAAAATTAGTATATGCTCAGATGGGTGGTGTATTTATTCGTTGCCATATTTCTCCTTGCGATGATCACCTCCCCTACAGAAAGAGAGTTTCGTTCCTTTGCTTATAACAATACTGACACTTCTTATTGTAAGCCGTATGTACATTACCAGCCCTACCAGGTTATGTACTTCGATCTTTTTTCTATCAATACCACAAGGGCGTATGTGGCAGAAAACAAATCCTCCGTTAGCGAAAACATGCAGACGATCAAAACAACGCCGGTGCTCATCAACCAGCAGCGGTATCTTGGGTTGTTTGGGATGTTTTGGAAGTTGTAATGATGTTGAAGGTTGAATGGCCTGCCTGCCGCAGGCCATTCAACTTTCAACATGTAACTTTAGCGTCTCTTGTCAAACAAAATCATTTATACAGCCGATCGCATTTTTACCGGAGATACCTGGTTGCCCGATCATGCGATCATTGTAAAAGATAAAATCATTGAATCCATTCTTCCATTAGTGTCATTGCCAAAAGGTGGAGAAAAAAAGAATTTTCGTGATTGTATCATTGTTCCTTCTTTTATTGATGCACAGATCTATGGCGCTGATGAGAAATTATTTTCTGCTTATCCAACGACAGATGCATTAACGCGATTGGTAAATTATTGCAGAAAGGGTGGTGCTGCTTATTGCTTACCTACGGTAGCTACAAACAGCAAAGAAGTTTTTTATAAATGTATTGATGCCGTAAGAGAATATTGTAAGAATGGTGGTGAAGGAGTATTGGGTTTGCATCTTGAAGGTCCATGGATCAATCCGGCAAAAAGGGGCGCGCATATCGAATCGTTTATTCATGCGCCGACAATAGAGGAAGTAAAAGAAATATTGAATTATGGAAAAGATGTGATCAGGATGATCACGCTGGCACCGGAAGTATGCAGTACAGAAGTGCTTGATTGTATTTTTTCCAATAATATAATTATCTCGGCAGGTCATAGCAATGCTACTTATGCTGAGGCAATGAAAGGATTTGCCAATGATATCAGTGCTGTCACGCATTTATATAATGCGATGAGCCCATTGCATCACCGCGAACCGGGATTGGTAGGGGCGACATTTAATAATGAAAAAGCAATGGTCAGTATTATTCCAGATGGTCATCATGTGGATTTTGCAGCTATCAAAGTAGCCAAGCATATATTGCAGGATCGGTTGTTTGCTATCACCGATGCGGTTACAGAAACGAAAGAAGGTCCGTATCCGCATTATTTAGCTGGTGATAAATATGAAGCAGGTGGCATACTCAGCGGTTCGGCGCTTACTATGCAAAAAGCATTATACAACCTGGTAAATCATGTTGGGATAGAATTGGATGAAGCGTTACGTATGTGCAGTCTTTACCCCGCGAGATTATTAGGACTGGACCAACAAACGGGTCGTATCCGCACGGGATACAAAGCCGATATGGTCGTATTGAATGATAAACTGGAAATAACTTCTATGCTGGCATAATTACTTCACGATCGCCAGCGCCATCCCATCGTGTTCTTTTGCTCCAACAGTTTGAATGATCGTAGCAGTGACAGCAGAATTTTTCGCTAAAGCTGTATTAAAACGTTTTACTCCTGCTACCATTTCATCCGGACTTTTTTCTAATAATACCTTGCCATCACGGATTACATTATCAGAAACGATCAATGTTCCGGGACGTGATAATTTTAATGACCACTCGAAGTATTCTGTATAAGGAGGTTTGTCGGCATCGATAAAGATCATATCGAATGGGCCGGCATTTTCTTTAACTAATTCAGGTAACAGGTCAATGCCTTTACCAATACGGATATCTACTTTATCTGTTAAGCCGGCACGATCAATATTTTTTTGTGCAACTTCTGCATGTAAGGTACTGTACTCAAGCGTTATCAACTTACCGCCCTTTGGTAATGCACGTGCCATCCAGATGGTACTGTATCCGGCAAGTGTTCCGATCTCCAATATCTTTTTTGCATTCGATAAGCGGGCAAGTAGTTGTAAAAATTTTCCCTGGTTAGCTGATACGCTTATTTGTGGAATATTGGCATCGATGATCGATTTCTCAACAGCTTTCAATGCGTCGTCTTCATCTTCAAACAGGTTGGCGATATATTGATCGACGTTAGCAAAAACTTCTGGAGTCATGTTTTTTTGCCAAAGTTAAATGTTTTTCTTGCCGGGAAGCCGGTAAGAAACGTTCCTTATCGTCTTACCGCCTTCCCGGCAAAAAGAGCATTTTTTTTTTATTGATTAAGAATTTTATAGCTACTGACTTTCTTGTTTATTGTAAGCTGAACAATATATAATCCGTTTGGTAAGAATGGCAGAGTAAATTGTTTCTTCTGTATGATTGAGTGAAACATCTGTACGCCGGCAAGATTGACAACGGTTACTTCAGTAACAATATGTTCGCTATTAACATTCACAGGTCTTCCCCCTGATGGACTTGGGTAGATCGAGATCTTTTCATCAGTAGGATCGGGGGTATGTACCGCAGTGATCATGTCTTTAAAATAAATACCGTCGGTACGTAGCAGGTATAATTTTGAATTAAGTTCTTCTATGCCATACGTAAAACCGGTAGTCAATGGATCACCTTCGTCTAACCAGCGGTCGCCCGCTGCGGCCGTCTTACTTTTCTTTTGTATCCATGATCCGCCACCAAGTCCGCTGCTAACTGCTACATAAAAATTATTAACTCCCGCATTGATG
The DNA here is from genome assembly GCA_039932855.1 of Chitinophagaceae bacterium. Taxonomy (GTDB): domain Bacteria; phylum Bacteroidota; class Bacteroidia; order Chitinophagales; family Chitinophagaceae; genus JAJKIP01. The sequence goes on from JBDTPD010000073.1 coordinate 9,544, forward strand.
ACGGCTTCGAATCCCAGTCCTTTTTTCACACCTGCTGTATCCAAACGCCAGTCGGAGCCATTATCAGTACGAAGTAAGTTGGTACCGCCGTTGGTTCCCAGCATACTACCCGAACTATAAACGAGATCAGGTACCTGCAGGCCGGCATCCAGGTGGCCGCCATGATAATAATTCTCTTCCCATGCGCTGGTTGAGGAATTAAAACGATAATATGTTCCATTAGCACCTGCTGCTGCAATCAACGTATCGTTTTCGTTAATGATTTTAAAAACGTTTACAGAATAACCTGGAATTTGATTATTGAAAGATGACCAGGTGTTATTTGTTGCATTCAACTTAACGATTCCTTCGCCCAGTATTGACGCATACAGGTTTCCTCTCCATTCCGCAAAGGACGAAATTGATAAAATGTCCTTACTTGTATTCGACCATGTACGACCAGTGTCGCTACTTGCAAAAAATCCATTTTTTTCCGAGCCTAAATAAATTTTATGGTTAAATAACGTCATGCAATCTATTTGTACTGTATCAGCTCCTGGCATTGAAGGGGTCCACGTAGCGCCATTATCAGGACTGATAAAAATGCTGTTGCCTAATTCAGCAGCATAAAGCATATTGTTATCCTTTGCCAATGCAATGAAGGAAGTAGATGGTAAAGAGTTGATCCTCACCCACTGCTGGGCCATGCTCACTCGAGTGTTGAGGCATATAAGGGCAATTAACAGGTATTTCATGTTGAGTCTGCACGGCATTTATCATCCAGCAGACTGAAACAATCGCGGAATAGCTTGGGCAGGTTGCTTAACGGGTGCGTCCTTCAACGTTAAATAACACTTTGGGGGATAGCTTATGACCGGAAGTGGTAGCCTTTTGGTTTTACAAAGGCGCGCAAACCGGCATGTGAGAGTGTAACGCCAAAACCTGAATGATTTCGACCACTCCATGGCAAAGCGGCACTGACTCTGTCGCAACAATTCCAGTAACCCGTACCTGCATTGATCTGCTTCAGTATCGTTTGTGCTCTTTCTTTTGCTGAACTGTAAACAGAAGCCGTTAATCCATATTCAGTATCCTGCATTAATTGAATAGCTTCATTATCATCCTTTACTTTCATAATGCCAATGATAGGGCCAAATGATTCTTCTTTCATCACATGCATCTGGTGATTGACATTGACCAATACAGTCGGTTCAAAATAATAACCTTTGCGATTCATGATATTGCCACCGGTTAATACAATAGCGCCTTTGGAAACAGCATCTGCAACCTGGTTCTCTAATACGATCAATTGATCCTTGCGGCTGAGCGGTCCTATATAAATACCTTCTTCAGAAGGCAAACCACTTTTCCAGGAGTTGACTTCTTTCACAAATTCATCAACATATTGATCATATATTTTTTCCTGCACATAAATTCTTTCTACAGCACAACAGCTTTGTCCATTATT
>JBDTPD010000074.1:0-10863 GCA_039932855.1 Chitinophagaceae bacterium
AGATGCAAAGGCTTATTGTATTCTTTGCGTGTATTCTCTGCGCCTTTGCGTGAAATATATTTTCCTAAAAATCCTTTTAATCCCCCCAAATCCTGGTTCAGACAATCCACTCTAATTCGTTATCGGACCACTCACTCTCTTTCCTCTCAGCATCTCCAATGACTGACGCTGATTTTCGATTTCTTTCTGTTGTTGTTCCTGATTTTTTGCATTGGTCCTCAGGTTGTCCTGCAGATCTTTTATTTTCTTTTCCATGCTTTGCTGATCATCCTGCAGATCCTTGAATTTCTTTTCTGCTTTTGTTACTGTCGCTTCCTGTGCTTTGATCTGTAACTCGAGATCAGCCGCTTCTACATCAGGAAGAAGATGATCTAAAAATGATTTCACACGACTCATTGTTTCAACATCCATATCGGTCAATACATTTTCACCATCTTTATTTAACACGAGATATACGGTGGTCTCGTCTTTTTCTTTGCGGCTCTTCCGTTCTATTTTCACGATATAATCCATGCTGCGATCACTGATATCACTCACCGATGCATTTTTAAAAACAATAAATCCTTTATCGCGATTGAATAATCCTTTTTGTTCCCTTGCTTTATTACCCATTCCTTCTATTTTTTGAATGAGTGCATTCTCAACCGCTTCCTGCGAATAGCTATAATCGATCACTACAGCATCTTGTTTTTTCTTTTCATAATCGATCTTGCCTGAATAAGATTGAGAGAAGACAGCCGTGGACGAGATCCACAAGGCAGCCATGAAGAGTAGAAATCTTTTCATAAACAGTTATTTTCACAAAGGTAAGCAGTTCTCAGTAGGCAGTTTTCAGTCAACTGCAAACTGATTCGTTTTTTGGCTTCATACCAATTACTTTTGTTCTGAAATCAACGATCCTTTGAGTGGAATTAAACAATTGGCCGGTCAGACAATATGGTATGGAGCAAGCTCGATAGCTGCCCGCTTTCTCAATTACCTGTTGACACCCTATCTGACAGCGATCCTGACGGGCGCTGCATATGGTGAAATGACCATTCTGTATTCTGCCATCCCTTTTCTAAATGTCATTTTTACTTATGGTCTTGAAACAGCCTATTTCCGATATGTTCAGCGCAAGGAACATGAAGAAGATGTATTCAATACCGCCTCTGTTTCCCTGATCACTTCTACCGTTTTGCTCACTTCACTGATGATCCTGCTAAAAACGCCGATCGCGAATGTGCTGCGGATAGAGAAACATCCCGAATATATTACCTGGAGTGCCCTGATCATCGCTTTTGACAGCTTATCGGTGCTGGCTTTTGCCCGCTTACGACTGGAAAACCGACCACGGAAGTTTGCATTTATCCGCGTCACTGGTATTCTGGTCAATATTGCACTTACCTATCTTTTATTATCCGTTTTTCCAAAACTGGCAGCTGAACCTAATAGTTTCTGGAGCACAGTTTATAATCCTGATATGAAGGTTGGTTATGTAATTATCGCCAACCTTATTCAGGCGGTCGTTACACTGATCCTGCTACGTAAAGAATTTCTTTCATTCAAATGGAAATTCAATGGTCAGTTATGGAAAACGATCATGCTGTATTCATTGCCATTGATCATTGTTGGTTTTGGTGGTGTGATCAACGAGACCTTTGACCGCATCATGCTTGCCTGGTGGTCAGGAGCAGGCACCGAGCAAGCAATAAAAACGCAGGTTGGTACCTACGGTGCATGTTATAAATTATCAATCCTTATCAGCTTATTCGTCCAGGCATTCAGGATGGGCGCCGAACCATTTTTCTTTAAACAATCACAGGGTGAAAATCCTCAGCGGGTCTATGCGCGCGTGATGAAGTTTTTTGTGATCACCGTATGCACTATGTTTTTAGTGGTCGCCCTATTTTTAGATACCTGGAAACATTTTATTCAAAACCCCATTTTTTGGAAAGGACTTGGCGTAGTACCAATTCTTTTATTGGCCAATATTTTTCTGGGAATTTATTATAATCTATCGATCTGGTATAAGGTGACCAATAAAACAATAAAGGGAGCGTGGATCACTATCATTGGCTCGCTTATTACACTCGTGATAAATTATCTTTTCATTCCTACCTATGGTTATATGGCTTGTGCCTGGGCCACTTTTTTCTGCTATGGTACTATGATGGTATTAAGTTTTGTCTGGGGACAAAAATATTATCACGTTCCCTATGCCTGGAAAAAACTGGTAGCTTATATCGTGATTGTTGTGCTGCTCTATTTCGTCGATCTCGCTTTTGTAATGATCGGATTGAATGTATGGATCGAAAGAGCATTTGCAGCCTTACTGCTGGGATTATTCTGTTTGTTTATTTTGAATGTGGAGAGAAAAGAATTCCAGCGCTTACCAATTATTGGAAAATATCTAAGGCGGAAAGTTGTCTGAACGGGTTCAAATACAAGAACACGGATGACACTGATTTTACGGATCATCACGGATTTTTTTATTAAAGAATAAAATCCGTGCAAATCCCTTTATCTGTGTCATCCGTGTTCTTGTATTTAATACAGCTTCACAAACGGATTATTCATTTTCTCATACCCAATCGTCGTTACCGGTCCATGCCCCGAATACACTTTTGTTTCATCTGGCAACGTGAAGAATTGCGTTTGAATGCTATTGATGAGGGTATCAAAATCTCCGCCATCAAGATCGGTGCGGCCGATACTACCGTTAAATAATACATCGCCGCCGATCACAAATTTTCCTGGCTCATAGTAGAATGAAATACTGCCCGGTGAATGACCGGGAACAAAGGAAATATCAAGTTCATCGTTCCCAATTTTGATCGTCTGCTTTTCTTTGATAAATACCACATCACCGGTATAATTATCGAATGGCAGGTCAAACCTTTCCGCCGCTTCCAGCGCATTATCCAACACAGGCTTTTCTTTTGGGTGAATATGGGGCTTCAGTCCCCATTTTTCAGCAACGTATTTGTTACCAAAAACATGGTCGAGGTGACAATGCGTATTGACAAGTAATATGGGTTTCAACCCACTTTCTTCTATAAATAATGTTAAGGTATTCCTTTCTTCCTCAAAATAACATCCGGGGTCTATAATGCAGGCTTCCTTTTTTTCGTTAAACAGTATATAAGTGTTCTCCTGAACAGGGTTAAAAACGAAGGTTTTAATACTTAGCATTGGTTTTTTCGTACTTTTAAATATAGGCCGGAATCCGGTAAATTTGTGCGCATCTGCCGGAGCCTTTCCGTAAACAAAAATCCATCCAAAAGTAACTTAGAATAAAAGTATTGCCGGGGGCAACAAGAAATTTAGAAAGCTCGATTAAGAATAATAAGAAACCGCAAGAATAATATGAATAAAGTATCAAGCCTGCTTGCCATCTGTCTTCTTGTTTGTGCAGGGATGAGTGTAAATGCTCAGGTAAGCACAGTGGAATTCGGGAAGAATCGTGTGCAGTATCAGAAGTTCCATTGGAAATATTATCAGACAGAAAATTTCAATACTTATTTTAGCCAGGATGGACTCGGACTCGGTAAATATGTGGCCCAGATAGCAGAGACTGAGTTACCGGGTTTGGAAGAATTCGTTGAGTATGGATTACAGCGCCGCATTAATATCGTTGCCTATAACAACTTTGACGAGATGCAACAGTCCAATATCGGTCTCGGGATCGATTGGCAAAATACAGGTGGCGTTACCAAACTGGTCAATAACAAAATGCTGGTTTACTTCGATGGTAACCACGATAATCTCCGTCGCCAGATCCGCCAGGGTCTTTCCCGCGTATTGGTCGAAAACATTCTTTTTGGTGATGACTTAGGCGAATTTGCCGCCAACCAGGCATTATTGGATCTTCCAAAATGGCTGACCGATGGCTATATCGAATATGCTGCAGAAAACTGGAGCCCTACACTCGATGATGATCTTCGCTCAATTATGCTGGCTGGTAAATACACTAACTTCTACCAGTTTGCTTTTGAAAAACCAGATCTCGCTGGTCACTCTTTCTGGAAATATATCGCAGATAAATATGGTAAAAACAAAGTCACTTATTTCCTTTACCTCAGCCGCATCTACCGCAACCTGAATAATGCTTCTAAAAAATTAACGAAGAAAAAATTCAAGGAGGTTCTGAAAGATTTCATGACCGAGGTACCTCAGCAATATTTTAAAGATATCCGTGGACGTCGTAATGCACCAAAAGGCCAGTTGGGTGTAAGTGAAGTGATCGGCAAAAAAGATTTCATCCGTTTCAATGCCAATCCTAATCCAAAAAGTTTCACTTACGTGGTCGTAGAGTTCAAACAAGGAATCTATTCTGTGGTACTGAACACCAACTTTACCGAACGTAAGGTATTGTTGAAATATGGTACGCGTTCAAAAGAAGATGAGATCAATCCCAACTATCCCATCATCGCCTGGGATCCTAAAGGCACACGTATCACGATCGTCTATAGCCAGGAAGGGAAACTTCGGCTGTTTGTGTACGATGCTGTGCGACGATTCAAAGTGATCAAGCAGGACCTGCCCATGTTTAACCAGGTGCAGGATGTAAAGTACATGCTTGATAACAATACTCTTTTGATGAGTGCTATCCGCAGTGGTCAGACTGATATTTATGTATATAAAATCGACAAGCAATCATACGAGCAGGTAACAAACGATGTATACGATGATCTTGATCCTGCATTTGTCGCGTTCCCAAACAAAACAGGTATCATTTATTCCAGCAACCGTCCTTCGGCAGGGGCAGGCAGCACAGAAGATTCATTGCCGGGTAAGCATTTCAATATCTTCCTGGTTGACAACTGGAACAAATCTGATTACAAACAAATATCACAATTGACATCGTTGCATTTTGGTAATGCAAGATTCCCTTCTCAATACAATACCTCGCATTTTACATTTATCAGTGATGAAAACGGTATCAATAACCGGTACGCCGGATTCTTCCGAACAGAAAGAGCGGGACTGGATACATTGATATTTATCGGAGATGAAGTACTTCGCAATCCACCACTGAAAGAAGTGGATAGTTTATTGAAAGAATGGAACAGAACAGATATCGATTCAGTTGGCTATGTTTCCATCACCAATGATTCTTCTTATGTGTTTCCATTGACCAACTATCAAAGCAGCACACTGGAAACAAGAACAGCGGGAGATAATCAGCAGATCAGTGAAGTAGTAAAACTCGGGGATGTAAAATTGCTTTACCGCCTTCGTGTTGATGAAGCCACATTGCGCCGCAGAAATATTAATGCCCGCCCGACTGAATATGCGAAACAATTGATGGATGAGGAAAAGAAAAGTAAGAACAAGACCTCACAGCTGCAGAATAATCCTGATGCCAATAAGCCTAAACAAAATGATTTCTTCCAAAGCGAATTTGGAAATGAAAAGCCTGATAGCAGCAAGCTTGGTAAAGTAATAGAAGCAACTGAGATACCGAAAGAAACTCTGTTGAAGAAAGCTAAGTTGTATGAATACAGACCGCCGAAATTCTTTGCTGATTATGCGGTCACAGGTTTCAATAACTCAGTATTAGCAGTTAATAAGTTCCAACCCTATGGTGGTGGTGCAGGTCCTATTTACTTATCCAATGGTACTGACTTCAATGGGCTGATACGCCTTGGTACATCTGACCTGATGGAAGATGTGAAATTTACCGGTGGTATTCGCATCGCACCAAACTTAAGGGACAACGATGTACTGTTTTCTTTCCAGAATCTTCGCAAGAGACTCGATTGGGGATTCATGTATTATCGCAGCAGTGAACATCTTTCAGCGCAACTGGATATTGGGGGAACACCTGTTGCAGTTCCGGCAAAGGAATTTACTAACTACTATCTCGCTACGTTCAAATATCCTTTTGACAGAGTAAGAAGTTTGAAACTCACAGTAGGTCCGCGCTTTGATCACTTGTTGGCAACAACAGACGGCGCTGCCGTTATCGGGCCACTTGTATTACAGGTAAACGATGCCAAATCAACTTATGGTCAGTTGAGCCTGGAATACGTGTATGATAATTCAACTATGGCCGCTACCAATATCTGGCACGGACTACGTTATAAGATCTATACTGATTTCTTTAGCCAGTTAAGTGGGAAAGTAGCCAATACAAAAGCAAGGTTTTTATTCAATTCCGGATTTGATGCGCGTCATTACCTCCCGATCTATCGCAACCTGATCTGGGCCGTAAGACTCGCTGGAGATTTTTCTTTCGGCGAACAAAAAGTTGTGTACTACCTCGGTGGTGTTGACAACTGGTTCTCTCCAAAATTCTATAACGATAACAGACCAACGCAGAATTATACTTATCAATCACTGACAGTAAACCTGCGCGGATTCAAACAAAATATTGCAAATGGCAACAATTCTGTAGTGATGAATAGTGAAGTAAGACTTCCTGTTTTCCCTACTTTATTGAATAAGCCGATCAACAACGCTTTCCTGCGCAACTTCCAATTGGTACAATTTGTTGACTTAGGTACCGCATGGGAAGGATCATTAAAATCGATCAGGCGTCCGCAAGTGGTTTATTCTGATCCTACTGATCCAAATGTACCATCTGTACGTTTCAAAGCAGGTGGTATTGGTCCATTGGCTGGTGGTTATGGTTTTGGTGCACGCAGTACATTACTTGGATATTTTATCCGCGTAGATGCAGCATGGGAAATGAGAGGTGTGTTCCAGGGTAAACCAATGTGGTATTTCGCTATGGGATTTGATTTCTAATAGAAAGAATTTTTAACTTAATAAGAAAGTCCCCCGATAACCGGGGGACTTTTTGTTTTCACAAGGGTGAACGAAAAACCAACCAACAGAAGTTTAAGCTGCCATCTTATCATTAATAGTTACCAATTGCTCTTCTCTATTAATACTGCGTTCAGCTTCTGAAAATATATTCATGGATAAAGCAAAATATCTATGAAAGGAATAACCACTTTTTTTTAAAACCTTCCTATGTTGCATCCAGACCACGATACTTGTTCCTGTCATTAAAGTGTATTGCCAGCTCCGGGTAAATAATTTACTGATCATGGATTTCTTTTTGAAGAAAACCCGCAAGGCATCACATTGAAATCGGATATGCTGATCCTCATCCCGCAGTATCTGATTGCATATTTTCTTTAATAAAACAGAATTGGTCGCATCATGCAGTCCACGATAATATACTTTGGCAACAATTTCAGCAATCAATAATACTCTTACCGTGTTCTCTATTCCCGCCAGTTTACGCAGCCATCTGAACACAGCATCTACCCAATGATGCCTGATAAGAGGTATCTTATTTTTTTTCAGGAATTTTGCCAATACAATTGCATGCATTTGTTCCTCTGGTATGAAAAGTTTGATACATTCCAGGTATTCCGGATCAGGAAACCGTTTGGCAAAGGCAAATAAATGTTTACCCTCGGAATGTTCACCACGTTGAAATTGCTGCAGTGAAGAATAAACAAGCGATTTTTCCTGCTCTGACAATTGATCTGGTAAATCAAAATCTATATCAGCAAAATGATACTGGTTTTGTAAAAAGTAATTCTTCCATTCATTGAATTTCATATAGACAATTTTTAGAGGTTACTTACCACTGAATTTTCTTCGTAAACTTCATGATCACTCCTAATGTCAGGAACAAACCAATACTTCCCAGCAACAATGAATAATCCTGTAATTGTAAAATGGTGAAGATGTAAGAATACATCAGCACCAGCACTACAGCCAGCACCGAACTTAGTTTGGATGATTGAAGAATACCTTTCACATACCAACCAATCAATCCTACTGTGGCAATAGATGCCACTATATAAGCGCTATTGAAACCAATGTATTCTGAGAATGATAATAATAATGTATAAAAAAGAATCAGGGCGAGACCAATCAATGCATATTGAAAAGGGTGTACTGATTTCTTATTGACCGTTTCAATAATAAAAAATGCGGCAAAGGTGAGCAGGATACAAAGAATAGCATACTTCACCGATCGCATAGTTTTTTGATAACTGCTTACCGGAATAACGAGATTGGCTCCGAAAGAAGACGACTGAAGATTAAACGTTCCGGTTTTCCATGACTGTGGAAAGCTTCTTGTTAGCGCCAGGCTGCGCCAGGTAGCAGTAAATCCAGTAGACGTGACTTTATGATCAGGTAATTGTGTACCAGTAAAACCAGGATCGGCCCAGGTAGAAGATAATTTCACGACTGTTTCTTTTCCAACAGGTGTAAACAGTAATTGCTCAGAGCCATTAATACTGATAGTAGCAGAGAAATCAGCCGATACTCCCTGCGCGAAATTAACCGGCGCCTGAAAACCGTTCAGCATTACTGCATTCGCTGCAGCAGCGGGATTTAATTTTACAATCGAATCGTTCCATTTAAAATTAATGTCTTCTCTTAATCCATGTGCATCTGCAAGGTCCATGCATACATAAGCTTCGTTCCATAAAACACTCGCAGGGTCAATATTCATTTGTTGTACAAGAACCGGATTGAATTTGCCTGACATTTTTATTACAGAAGAATACAGCAATACTTCATAAATACCCCGATGCCGTTCTTCAGGTTTTACATCTGCATCGATATTCAGATTATCAGGTAAAATATAAGCGAGCTTTGTTTCCGTTTGTGTTGATCCCGGTATTATTTGTTCTTTGTAAGGAAGCACCAATACAGGCCCGGTTATATTTTGTTTACCCGCCCATTTACTGCTTACTTCTGTGATCGCTTCTTTTTGACGATCCTCGCGTTCTTTAATAACATTTTCGACAAAGTAGGCAGGTATCATTAATAAGATCACCAGCAAACCGATCAGCAGTCCTTTGACGAGCAACTTGCTTCGCTGCCAGGCGCTTTTTAAAACTGTTTCCATTTTTATGTTTTATTGTTTTTTAATTTTTTGCCGGAAAGACGGTAAGAAACGTTTCTTACCGGCTAGTTTTTGGAGGAATGCCGGGGAAGAAAACTCTCCCCCAGCTTCTCTATGGTGATATAGAACAAGGTCATGAAGACGGCCCAGGTAGTGATCATTCCCCACTCCATTTTATTACGGATAGGGTGACAAAGAATATAAAGGATATCATCTACCAGGGAGAATGGTTGTACAATAATATCCCAACTGTTGAAACGAAGAATACGACCAACATAAATACCAAAAGCATTCAGCCACATCACAGCAGCAATAAAAAACAGGGAGAGCGACCAACCACTGATCAGCGTAACGATGAGTTTTATTTTTCTGACGGATAATACACCGAATAGTAGTCCGTTCCAGGCAAAAGAAAACACCATCAACAGATCAAACCACTTAGGTGCTGAATCAAATTGTACCAGGTGATACAGATCGGTAATGATGTAAAAAGAATTCGGGATAAAGAGTAACCATACTGCGAGCGTAGCCACTCTTTTTATCCTGCTTTCAATAACAGTGATCTTACTGGAGAACCATTCACTGATCGCATAGGGAATGAATGCAAGGAATAAATTCCAGATCAGGAACAAGTAAGTGATATAACCGGTAACGAGTACCCTCACTCCCACTAACAGGATGCTGAAGCAGCAGCTGATAAAGATCCATTGACGCAGGGTCAGTGTTTGGTTATTAACCCTTTTGATAAAAATATGGGTGGACATGTGCTAAAATTTTAGGAATAAAAATGATGGTACCGGCAACAACCGCTGTAACAGCAGATAAAAAAACGGCGCTGGCTGATAAGTCTTTAATAACCTTTATACGAGGATCATAATTTTTTGAAAAATCATCCATGATCCTTTCTACGGCCGTGTTAAAAAATTCGGATACCCATACCATACCTGTCACGATGATCACAGAGAATTTTTCTATCTCCGACAACTTAAATATGGCAGACATAAAAATCACCACGATAGTAAAGAACAGATGTACCCATGCATTCGGTTCTTCAGAGAAGAAATGAATGATACCGTCAATTGCATAGCGGATGCTATTCAAGCAGGCACGTGGAGAAAGTGATTTTAGTTTCATATCAAATGGGATTTTCTTTAGATAAATCTGGTTCGTTTTCATTAGGTTCGACCGAATCTGTCAGGTCCATAAAATATTTATACCGGGCAATTATAGCAATTGCAGTTCCTGCGATTGCAAGGGCGCCTATAAAAAAATCACGTGCACCTGTTATCAAACCAATAGCGACACATACAATCGTCAATACTGTGAGTAGCCATATGCAGAATCTTACTTTTTTGGAAAAAGCAGACGATATAATAAATGGAAGAAAGATGCTGGCAAAAAGAAGGCATGGAACTGAACAGAGAAAACCGAACATAAATATCAATGCCTCGAACCCATCTCCGAAGAAATTATGTGATTCCCGTCCAGTCACTTCAGCCAGGCAGAATAATATAAGAAAGTGAAAAAGGTTAGCAACTGCCCAGGTTAAAAAAGTATGTTTAAATGTCATAGTCGATTTTTAAAATTCATATGGTTGAGTTGAATCGATCAGATTTTGAAATTGTTTATAGCGGATCGTTATTGAGATCATTGTAGCTACAGCAGCCGGGAGAGCAAAGACCAATCCGTCCATCCCAATTTTGTACACTTGAAGAACACAGATTGCCGCGATTACAATAACTATTATTACTGTGAGCATCCATAAAAAAAATCTGCCATTGACAGTATATGGCGCCGATATAATAAATCCCAGGAAAAACCATACAATTAAAAGACAGGGTAAAGAGACTATGGCTGCCAATACAACTAACATCCTATACCATTCATTATATAAAACAATACCAACCTCACCATCAGAACCTATTAATGACCAGCAGAACCATACTATCAAATGCAGAAGGTTAGCAATAAGCCAGGTCAGAAAAACATGTTTGAAT
>JBDTPD010000075.1:0-10861 GCA_039932855.1 Chitinophagaceae bacterium
GCCCAGGTAACCGCCCATTCCACCGAGCCGCCTTTTCCGTCCTTGATTTTTTGTCTCGCACTGTATAAATATCCTGCGCTTACCCCTGCACTAAGGCCAAAACTTTTATTATTCTCTTTTTTAGGAGTGAAATTAAAATTTAACATTAAAGGGACAGTCAGGTAGTCGGCTGCAAATTTATTTTTATGAAGATCAGTGTATGACTGATCTACCAGCACAGGATCGGGATTATGATAAAGACGAATGGTTTTATCTTCAAAATGATAGTTATTTAGTTCAAGACCTAAACCATATTTAAGGTTTACTACATGTTTAGCGATATTCAGGCGCTGCATAACGATCCAAAGGTTTACACTTCTTGATTTACCGAAACGTGGTTTTAACCAATCAGCATCACTGCCTGGAGCGAGTGTTTGAATAGCAGGACTTGTATAATCTGTTTTATCACTGAAATTAGAGAAACCAAGATCCACGATCCACCAGTTGGTGCTCAGGTTAGATGGCTTATCATGTCTGTGTGTGCTGATATGAATAGCCCTGTCTCTTCTATCTTCTTTACTGCCTTGTTCGCGGATGATAATCATACCGCCTATTTTAATAGTATCAGGTTTTGTTTGTGTAGTACTGTCCTGAGCAAAGCCAGTCATAAAGGCGCACAATCCTATTGTGAGAATAAAAATCCGTTTCATACTGTTTATTTTAATGAGTTTAAATTTTGCTGTAAAAATCTTACAGTTGGATAGCCAGACCGCCTACCAGCAAACGATCATTCTCATCGGTTGCCTTTATGTTTGTGGTCTTTTCAATGGTCCGTGTGACTTTCCGGAGTAGTCCACGGAGCTTGTTTTTCTTTTCAGGCTGCTCATCTGTCTGATTATTATACGTAGGAGAGACAGGAAGTGTTACAGCAAAGCTGGGACTAATTTCTTTCTGATTTGTTAATGCTTTTATATCGGTGAATGCAATAGGCTGATCAATCTTTGTCTGAATATTGCGGGTTGATTGCGGTTGAGGCAAATCATTTCCATTGTTAATATCAGTATTGAAAGCTAAAACAGGTTGCTCATCCTGTAAAGAAGGAGTTACTGTTCTCTTTTTTTCATTTGCTTCTTTTATTGAAGGGGAAGATGATTGATCAACTTTCTTTGCATCTGCTACCGGATTATCTGGATTGGTAGTAACTGCTACTTCAGGTTGTGGTTGCTCATCTTTAGTTGGAGTAACAACAGGCTTAGCAATTACAGGAGGAGTTTTTATTCCTTTCTCCACACTTGCCACGTCGGGTTCGGTATTTTTTCCTTTAGTAGTAAAATAAAGAACAGCAGAGCCGCCTACTACAAAAAGAAGGATAGCTGCTGCGGCCAGTCTTCTCCAGTTGAAAGGAATCACCCGGCGCTCTTTCTCTTCAGTGCGATATAATGATTCTTTATTAAAATAAATACTCCCTGCTTCAGGTTGCAATTTTGTTTTTAATAAAAGATCCAGTTCTTTTTTTGCTATTATATGCTGCGCAACAAATTTCTGTACGGCATTGCGCTGATCGCTATTCAGTTCATTATCTATATAAAGCAACAAACATTCTTCATAATTATCCGCATTGATAAAAGATTGTCCAGCGGTCATCATCAATGTTTCTTTGTGATTGTATACTTCAGTAGCATCGGGTGCTACCTGCGTTTGCTGCAGCATAGCCAGTTCTTCCGCCAGGTCAGGATGTGACTGCACAAACAGTTCTACCTGAGCGCGATCTTCGGTGCTCAGTTCATTATCCATGTATAGGATAAAAAACTCTTCGTAATTATGGCGATCAATTATCATATTTAAAGTCAAAATGCAAAATTCAAAACTCATCTCTGATAGCGGAAGCCCTTTTGCATTTTTAATTTTTACTTTTGAATTAATTAGATAACATTCTCTTGCTTCACCAGGTAATTCTTCAATTGTACTCTCGCTCTATGCAGGTAAACTTTTACCTGGCTCTCGCTTAATCCGGTGATCTTTCCTATTTCTTCGTAACTGTATCCTTCATAATCTTTCAGCAGCACCAGTGACCGTTGTGTTTCGCTCAGACGGGAAAGGGCTTCTTCCAGAATTTTCTTCAGGTTGTTGACCGGCTTGTCCTGCACCCTTGACTCCTCGTTGAATTCCTCTTTCAATGTTATGCGTTTTACTTTCCTGATGTGATCGATCATTTGGTGATAGGCGACAGTAAAGAGGTATGATTTTGAACGGGTAGCATCTACTTCGGCACGGTTGCGCCACATTTTTTCAAAAGCAGTCTGCACCACGTCCCGCGCATCTTCTTCATGCCGGAGATTTTTCAGGATGAACCGGTACACATTATCTGCGTACGTAGTCACACATTCATTGTATTCCCTTTCAGTCATAAACAGCCGGTATTCCAGGCGAAAAGCAAAATTACCCGATAGCCTGGAATAAAAGGTTATACGGGCAGCATTATTAAAATGTTACAGTAAAAATAAAAAACAGGGTGATTTCAGGCTAAATAGAGGAAAAAAACTGGTGAGACAGGTTCTCCCAGATCATTTTGTTATTTCCGTCGACCTTTTTGCAGCACTCGTCCATGGATTCTTTGCAGGACGGGGAGCTGCTGTTGTTATTGCCCCTGGCCGAAAAGTGCAGGAACATGAATATTCCGGTGATGGCGAGGCCACCAAGGAGTATTCGTATGATAGATTTGTTTCTCATTTTGTGTGTGTGGTTGGTAGGTTTCCTTATTTGACGACCATCGCCGCTCAAATGTTACAGCAAAGATATACATGGTATACCCTCAGTCAAAGCCATTTATGACCAAAAGCGGTTCTGACTTAATGAAATGCGGAAAACTTAGGGTGAATTGCGGGAGGGAAGCTTTTAGCGGTTAGCTATTAGCTGTTAGACTTATCCCGGGTCGTCACATAAAAGCTCAGAAACTTCTATTTATAAGCGCTAAAAGCTAATAGCTAACAACTAATAGCTTTTAGTTAATAGCTTTTATATTTGCCCCCACAATCACAATCACCCTTATATGAATGAAAAATTCGCCCAACGTGTAGGCAGGGAAGTAGAAGATATTAAGACTGCCGGCCTCTACAAGACAGAACGCATCATTACCAGTCCGCAAGGGGCAGAAATAACGGTCAATGGAAAGACTGTGCTTAATTTCTGCGCCAATAATTACCTCGGCCTTTCTTCTCATCCCAAAGTGATCGAAGCTGCTCATAAGGCGATCGAATCGCATGGATATGGCATGAGCAGTGTCAGGTTTATCTGCGGTACACAGGATATCCATAAAGAACTGGAGGAAAAGATCTCGGCTTTTCTCGGTACAGAAGATACCATTCTGTATGCTGCTGCCTTTGATGCCAATGGCGGAGTATTCGAACCTTTATTTAATGAAGAAGATGCGATCATTTCTGACTCGCTGAACCATGCTTCTATTATTGATGGTGTGAGATTAACGAAATCGCAGCGCTTCCGCTACGAGCATAATAATATGGCTGACCTGGAAGCGAAGTTGAAAGAAGCGGCTTCCTGTCGCAGCCGCATTATTGTCACTGATGGTTCATTCAGTATGGATGGTACCATTGCCCAACTGGATAAGATCGTAGAGCTGGCTGAGAAATATGATGCAGTGATCATGATCGATGAATGTCATTCTTCCGGATTTTTAGGAAAAACAGGACGTGGTACACACGAGTATCGCGGCGTCATGGGCAGGATCGATATTATTACCGGCACATTGGGCAAAGCATTAGGCGGCGCTTCGGGTGGTTTTACTTCCGGTAAAAAAGAAGTGATCGATATGTTGCGTCAGAAATCAAGACCTTATTTATTCAGCAATACAGTTGCGCCTTCTATCGTCGGTGCTTCTATTGCGGTGCTGGATATGCTGACAGAGACAACTGAACTGCGTGATAAGCTTGAAAGCAATACAACCTATTTCCGTAAAAAAATGACTGAAGCTGGTTTCGATATCAGGCCCGGTGATCACCCGATCGTACCGATCATGTTGTATGATGCAGTGCTGGCGCAAAACTTTGCAGCCAAATTACTGGAAGAAGGTATTTATGTTATTGGTTTCTTCTTTCCTGTCGTTGCAAAAGGCCAGGCACGTATCCGCGTACAATTAAGCGCTGCACATGAAACAAAACATTTGGATAAAGCGATTGCGGCTTTTTCTAAGATTGGAAAAGAATTGGGAGTATTGAAATGAGAAAGTAAATGAAAGAATTATGAGTTATGAATTATGAATGTCACGCAACATTCATAATTCATAACTCATAATTCTTTCATTTACTTTCTCATTCCGTATTTCTCTGTTTCTTATTTCTCATTTAAACGAAATCTTCCCCCCCATCTTCCTCAACTCATCCGCTCCCACATTCTTACCTTCCAATGTGACCAGCAGACGATCTTTTGCTATAAAGGCAAGGGAAGAATTATTTCTTCTTTTATCAGCATGCTCAATGGCTTTACCAGCTTTGAATGAAATGATCTTTGTGTATTCCTCATCATCTCCGGATTCACTATTAAGCAAACCGGCATATTGTGCATTATAGATTCCTGATCCGGCATTGCCACCACAATCGAAAATGGATAATTCGACAGCCGTAGAATCTGATAATTTATAACTGGCGCTTGCATAGCCCGTGCCCATACTATTATGAACCGATATATCGGTAGCGCTGTCATTACCGATCTGTACGGGCACCATTGCTCTCATTTCATCATCGGTATAAGGCGTTAAGAGCTGCAATGCATCCAGTTTTTTCTGTACTTCAGATACCTCTTCCTTGGTATCAGTGGCAGATGCAGCAGTTGTTGATTTGTCTGTTTTCTTATCATTATTGCACGCAGAGAGCAGGAAAACAGTAGCAAGGAGTAACAGGGATATGAATTTCATACTATGAAAAGGGTTGGGTTTCAGAACATAAATCTATAACAAAATAGGACTTCTACGATACACCGAAAAAAGATTGATAAGAGTTATGAAAAACAATATTTGCACGCTATTTTCGTTTTCTCCTACGATGAATCAACTCTACCGATCCTTCCTTTGAATTTCCCTGAAACAATTTAAGAACCCTGTTAAAATTAAGTAATGAAAAAATTATTCATCTGCTTCATGGCGGTATCGGTGTTGACATTCACAGTTTCATCCTGCACAGCGACTAAGAGAGATTGTCAGGGAAACAAGCACTACAAACAGAAAGGTGGTTTTTACTTATAAGCTCAATACGAACCAACGAAAATTATTGATCCTGGCTAATTGGCCGGGATTTTTTTTGTCTGAACCGGGATTTATGGGATAATAACCTGATTCAAACAAGCCGTAATTTCTTTTATACCTTTTGCAAAATGCTATGACATCTGATATCACATAAATCCCAATAATCCTATAAATCCCAGTTCAGACTTCACTTACCTTTGCCCCAAATTTCGCATACTGGTTATGAAGAACTATCTCATTCCCGCCTTGGTCGCCATTCTTTTTTTCTCCTGTTCGCCCAACAACGTTAAACAGGACGATAGCCTCAAAAAATATTTTGATGACAGCAAAACCGATGGCTGCTTTGCTATCATGGATAATGGTACGGGCGAGATCACGGTCTATAACCTGCCACGCTACCGCGACAGCAGCTTTTTACCGGCTTCTACCTTTAAGATCGTCAATTCCCTTATCGGTCTGCAAACCGGCGTGATCACCAGCGATAGCATGGTCATTAAATGGGACAGTATCAAGAGACGTGAAGAATGGGATAAGGACCTCAACATGTACCAGGCGTTTCGGGTATCAGCCGTTCCTTATTACCAGGAAGTAGCGCGCCGGATAGGTAAGGATACTATGCAGGCATGGCTCGATACATTAAGTTATGGCAGCAAAAAGATCACTACCCGCATTGATTCCTTTTGGCTGGATAATTCGTTGAAAATAACTCCTGATGAAGAACTGGGCCTGGTCAAACAACTCTACTTCAACCAACTTTCTGGTTTTTTCCCAACCTACCAGGAAACCGTTAAGCGGGCGATGTTATTTGAAAGCAATACACTTTATAAGCTATCTTATAAAACAGGCTGGGGTGTAGTTGGCGACCGCAATATCGGCTGGATCGTAGGCTGGATCGTTGAAAATAACCATCCCTATTTCTTCGTTTTAAACCTGGAGTCAAAAGACCCGGCATTCGATATGGTCAGCACCCGGATGAAAATATTGAAAGACGCGTTGAAACATCTCGGTTTTATGGAAGGAAGAATGTGATGATTTGGAAATTTGAAGATTTGGTGATGTGATGATGGGCATACGAATCGTTATTTTCCTATATTAAAGACGTGGTTTCCGGTTATAAATACAGCAACTTGGTGTAATGTTTGTATAAACTAGAGTCATTATCGAATCTTCAAATCAACTAATTTCCAAATTGTCTCTCCAGTTTCAACATATCGAATTTATCTGGCTCTCTGGCGCCATTATCCTGTTTATCGGGTTATTTATTTTTCTGTTGAGCTGGAAACGAAAAGTAAAAAGAAAGATCGGTGATCCATCACTGGTCAATGCGCTTACATCAACCTATTCCTCCAGATTATTTGTCCTGAAATTTATCGCGATCGTTATTGCTTTTGCTGCAGGTGTGGTGGCAGTCATGAATCTGCGCAAGCCTGCTGCTGATGAAACTTCTTCCCGCAAAGGAATTGATGTAGTAGTAGCGTTGGATGTAAGTAAAAGTATGCTGGCTACCGATTTGTTACCAAACAGGCTCGAACGTGCCAAGCAACTCGTTGGTAAATTAATGGCAGCAATGCCTAATGACAGAATGGGCCTGGTATTGTTTGCCGGTCGTGCTTATTTGCAAATGCCTTTGACAACAGACTATGGCGCTGCACAGGTTTATCTTTCTTCTGCAGGACCAGAAGCGGTCCCGGCTCAGGGAACTGTGATCAGCGAAGCACTTCGCCAGAGCGCAAAGGCATTCAATACAACTGAACGAAGATTTAAAACAGTGGTCCTTATCTCTGATGGCGAGGATCATGATGAAGACGCAATAAAAACTGCGAAAGAATTAGCGGCACAGGGAATGATGATCAACACCATCGGTATTGGCTCACCCGAAGGATCTTTTATACCGGATGTAACAACAGGACAGAATAAAAAAGATGAGGCGGGAAACGATGTTGTATCGAGATTGAATGAAGAAGAATTAAAAGAGATAGCTGCCAGTACAAACGGTGTATATGTGCGGTTACAGGATAGTGATGAAGCGGTGCGTACATTGCTGGGACAATTTTCGGGTATTGAGAAAAAAGCATTTGGTGATGTATCGCTAATGAATTTCCAAACATACTATTGGTGGTTTGCCGCTGCAATGCTGTTATTGCTGGTAGCAGAATATTTTATTCCTGAAACAAAAAAACCAGTACTATGAAAATGTATGCTCCTGTCATATCCTTTCTTTTGGTTGCGGTTTGTTTTAATGCTGGCGCGCAACAAGTAGATGAGATCATACAGCAAGGGAATGATTTTTATAAACAAAATCAATTCGATAAAGCCGAAGCGGCCTATAAAGAAGCGGCAGATGCTGATAAAGGGCAAAATTCTACTGCTGATTTCAATCGTGCAAATGCAATGATCCGTCAGAATAAAACAGCCGAAGCGGCTAAAGTGCTGGACCAGGTTATTATGAATGCGCCTAAGGCAGATTTGCAAAGTAAAGCTTATTATAACCAGGGCGTATTATTGTCCGGGCAAAAAAAACTGGAAGAAAGTATAGAAGCGTATAAGAATGCTTTACGTCGTAATCCCGATGATAAAGAAGCGAGAGAAAATTTACAAAAGGCATTACTTGAATTAAAAAAGAAAACTCCTCCACCTCCACCTCCGCCAAAAAAGGAGAATAAAAAGAATCAGCAGAAACAGAAAGAACAACCGCAGATGAATCAGAAAGAAGCTGAGCAGCGGTTGAAACTGCTTGATGAAAAAGAAAAAGAAATTCAGCAACGGATGCAGAATGCAAAAACCGGGGCGGCTCAGCAAAAAGATTGGTAAGTTTAGAACACGGATGACACGGATCGGAAGGATTTACACGGATTATTTAATTCAATAGTGTTATAAAAAGATTTTGCCGGGGACACAGGGGTTCCATTTAACAAATCCGTGTAAATCCTTCCGATCCGTGTCATCCGTGTTCTATTCTTCAAAAAACGATAACTCCACGCATCTCCTTATTGTTCGTATTTTTGCACTCAGTAATCAACCATTTTGGCAGATTACTACCTGTTATGCAATTTTATAGCGAATCACTTACACAATATAAACGCTTAGCTACCCGCGAAGTGAAGATCGGCGATCTGTTGCTCGGTAATTTTCATCCAATACGTATACAAACGATGACTACTACCGATACCATGGACACAATGGCAACGGTAGAACAATCGATCCGTTGTATAGAAGCAGGATCTGAACTGGTACGTATCACAGCTCCTTCAAAGAAAGAAGCGGAAAACTTACTCAACATAAAAAATGAGTTAAGAAAAAGAGGATACAGCACGCCGTTGGTAGCCGATATTCATTTTACACCCAATGCTGCCGAGATCGCAGCAAGGATCGTAGAAAAAGTGAGAGTGAATCCGGGGAATTATGTTGACAAGAAAAAATTTGAACTGATCGAATACAGCGATACAGATTATGCAGAAGAAATAGAACGTATTGGAGAGCGATTTAGTCCATTAGTAAAAATTTGTAAAGAATATGGTACCGCCATGCGCATTGGTACCAATCACGGTTCGTTAAGCGATCGTATCATGAGTCGCTATGGCGATACGCCAATGGGAATGGTGGAAAGTGCGATGGAATTTTTGCGCATCGCGCGGAATCAAAGCTATCACAATATCATACTGAGTATGAAAAGCAGCAATCCGCTGGTGATGGCAGAAGCATATCGCCTCCTGATAAAAGTAATGATGGATGAATTTGCTGAATGTTATCCATTGCACTTAGGAGTTACCGAAGCAGGCGATGGAGAAGATGGACGTATCAAATCTGCTATCGGTATCGGTAGTTTACTGGAAGACGGTATTGGTGATACTATCCGTGTATCATTGACAGAAGATCCGGAGTTTGAAATACCGGTTTGTAAGGATCTGGTGAAGAGATACAGTCGTCAGTCGGCAGTCGGCAGTCGGCAGTCAGTTCCCGATGTGCAGAAAATTTCATATTCTCCATTTGAACATAAAAGACGAGAGACATTTGTTGTTGATAATATTGGTGGCAGGCATGTGCCTGTTGTAATCGCTGATTATAGCAAGGTTGATATGATTACTCCCGCCAGTTTGCAAAGTATAGGATATACGTACGATGCGGCTACTGATAAATGGAACATTGGCGATGCAGCAGCAGATTATATTTTCACAGCAAATAAATTAATAGACTTTGCTTTACCAGGAACGCTCAAAGTAATAGTCTATCCCGATACATGGCAGACTGCTGCTAAAGCCCCCTCTTTGGGGGAGGCCGCCTTTCCTATTTTCCAGGATAGCGGATATGTTGAAGCCACTGCAAAAAGTGATACACTCAATTTCGTCATGATCGATTGCTATAGCGATGCTGTAGCAGTCCATGATTATGCGTATCTCGATAAGATTGCAAATGATCCTACAGTCGTACTCTGTCTTAGCAGTACTAATAAGAATGCGATGCAGTCAGTGCGACGAATGTTCATTGAATTGCAAAACCGGAATATTAAGAATCCCGTTATCCTGATCACAGATAGTAGTTGGCAAACACCAGATGAACACCTGATTCATTTTGCTACAGAGACCGGATCATTACTACTGGATGGCTTTGGTGATGGCATCTGTCTTGGTTATACCAGCAGGGCGCAAATGGAAAATCTGAAAGCAACCGGACGTACTTATTTAGCAGTAAAAGATATTTACCAGTTTACTAACAATACAGAGTTCAGCATACTGCAGGCAACAAGAACAAGAATTTCCAAAACAGAATATATCAGTTGTCCGAGTTGTGGCCGTACATTATTTGATCTGCAGGAAACAACGGCAAAGATCCGTGCACGTACCAATCACCTCAAAGGTGTGAAGATTGCTATCATGGGTTGTATTGTCAATGGACCCGGTGAAATGGCAGATGCCGATTTTGGATATGTGGGAAGTGGTCCCGGCAAGATCACTTTGTATAAAGGAAAGGAAATAGTGAAGCGGAATGTGAACAGTGAAGTAGCTGTAGATGAATTGATCGGTTTGTTGAAAGAAAATGAAGCGTGGGTAGAACCTTAGTAATGTATTTGAAATGAACAAAAATTCCTGGACACTTTTTTTTGTTGTTGCACTCTCCGCCCAACTAATAGGTATCATGGCAAAGAATGAAATGCTCCAGCTCGTTTCAAAGCCATTGATCGTTTTATCATTAGCAGGTTATTTTATTACTATCACAAAGGGAACGTCAACCGTTTTCCGTCTTTGGATAACACTTGCGTTATTTTTTTCATTGTTAGGAGATGTGTTACTAATGTTTCAGCAAAAAAATGAGATCTTCTTTTTGTTAGGTCTTGCTGCTTTTCTCCTGGCACAGATATGCTATATTCTTTTTTTCAACCTCGCGCGTATCAGGGAAGGTATTTCGGGACGCTGGTGGTTATTGCTGATCGTGCTGGTCTATTATTCTTTATTGATCTCGCTTCTTAAGCCCTACCTGGCATCGATGAAATACCCGGTCATTGTTTATGCAGTCGTCGTCAATTTCATGTTCATGCTGGCAATGCATCTTTATTTTCTTCCTGATAAAAGAGCGGGCCTGTTGATCATGTTAGGAGGTACGTGTTTTATTATTTCAGATTCATTACTGGCA
>JBDTPD010000076.1:0-10738 GCA_039932855.1 Chitinophagaceae bacterium
AAACTTATATAGATTATTAACTACCAGGTCAATTTGCCCTGATAGTAGTCAAGAATTTTTGTGCGGACGATGTAGTCGTACTTAGCGATGATGAGATTATTACTTGCCCGATCGAAGTTGTTTCGTGCTGTGAGGTAATCTATTGAGTTACCAACTCCTTCATTGTATCGGATCTCAGCGGCGTTGAAGGATTCCTGGTATGAACTGACTTGTACGAGCAGTGTTTTGTATTTTTCATAAACACTTGCCATGTCCAGGTAACCCTGCTCTACATCTTGTTGTAATTGTGTTTTTGCAGTTTGCTCAGTCATTAATAATCCTTTGGCATCAATTTTTGCCAGTTTCACACGTGTGCGTTGACGAAACGCGTTGAAAATAGGAATGGATAAGTTAAGACTGATATAAGTAGAGATATTATTATTCAATTGCTTTGTATAAGCAATCTTATCTGAACGAAAATTATCCTGGTCACGAAGTACGGGTGTAGGTGTGCCGGCTAACACAATATAATCTCCTGTACTAATAGTAGCCGTATTCAGAAATACACTTTGCGAAGCGGCACTGGAATAATTACTACCCGCATTACCATTTAATGTTAACCGGGGAAATAATTGTCCCTGCGCTACCTTTACTGCCTTCTGCGCACTTTTTGTTTTCAATTCCCTGTAACGGATCTGCGCCAATTCGGTGAGTGCTTTTTTATAAATGTCAGAAGGAAGGTCAGGATAAATTTCTCCGACATTTCCCGCATCGATCTTTTCCAGCTTCATCGACTTGTCATAGATAATATTCATCAGCTTGCATAGCGCCAATTTATCTGACTCCAATGCATTCTGCTTATCGATCATTGCTATCTGATCATCTGCGAGATGTCCTTTCATATCAGACAGGTCAGACGGCTTGATAGAACCATTATCATTTAATGTAGTTAACCGTTCAACCTGCTTTGCGGTGAGATCAAGTTGCTTTTGTCCCTGTACCAACAATTCCTCATCGGTCATTACGTCGAGGTATTTAAGAATGACGGAGATGGTAATGCCATCTTTTGTCTGTTGCCAGTACATTTTAGACGCTTCATAGTCCAGTGAGTTTCTTTTGATATTATTCTGAAGAGACAACCCATTAAATAAAACGAGCTCACTCGATGCACCATAATCAGCTACCTTAATCTGTTTATTGATATATTGATTCGTATAAGGATCAATACTACGACCCTGGTTGATACCATGACCAACCGATGCATTCAGGGTGGGAAGCATTTCCATCTTTGACTGCTTCCAGTTTGCTTCATTAGTTTGCACTGATAATCCAGCCAAACGGGCATCGAGGTTATTAGCAACGGCAGTCTCTACACATTGTTTTAATGAATACGTCTTGTTATCGTTTGTCTGCGCAAATCCGGTGAAAGAAAAGCCGAGTAAAAAAAATCCTGTTATAATATTCCTTGTTCTCATTACACTATTATTTATGATCACATTTATTTATCAATGCGCCCGTCGAGTAAGTGAATTACTTTCTTACCATACTCAGCATTCTTTTCAGAATGGGTTACCTGGATGATGGTGACGCCTTCATTGTTTAATTGTTTAAAAAGTTCCATGATCTCCTCCCCCTGTTTTGAATTCAGGTTACCTGTCGGTTCATCTGCGAGGATCAATCTCGGTTTGCCGATCAATGCGCGGGCAATACCTACAAGTTGTTGTTGCCCACCCGATAATTGGGTAGGGAAAAGATCTTTCTTTCCAACGATCTGGAAACGATCGAGCATATCAGCTACCATTGCTTTACGTTCGGATCCTTTAATGTCCTGGTAGATCAATGGTGTCTCGATATTTTCATACACCGTCAATTCATCGATGAGGTGATACGCCTGGAATACAAAGCCGATGTATTGTTTATATAAAGACGCGCGTTGCTTTTCTTTCAGTTTATGTACCGACTCATGAAGAAAATTATATTCTCCTTCATTAAAATCATCCAGCATACCGATCACATTGAGCAGGGTAGACTTTCCCGAACCTGATGGCCCCATGATTGAAATAAACTCACCCTCATTTACCTGCATATTTACGTCTTTCAAAATAAACGTTCTTGTCCCACCGACAGTCACCCACTTAAAAATGTTCTTTAATTCTAGTAGCATAGTTCTTGTTTTAGAGGAAAGCTATTAGCTGTTAGCTATTAGCTTTTAGACTTATTATTTATACAATTTTTTTTTACTCCATAACTTAATTAATAGCTAACAGCTTATTCCGAACGTAGATTCTTCACTGGATTCGCTACTGCCGCTTTGAAACACTGCAGAGCAATGAAAACAAAAGCTGATGCGAAAATGAACACTCCTACATATATATAAGGTAATATATTCTGCTGAACACGATATGCGTAATTCTCCAGCCAATGATCAGTAGCCAGATAAGCCAGCGGCCACGCGATAATGTTGGCCAGCAGAATTAACACTGCATAATCTTTAATAAACAACAAAATGATATTCTTTACGTCAGCGCCCAATACCTTTCTTACGGCAATCTCTTTCGTACGACGGGCGAGTGTAAAAGCAACTACACCGAATATACCCATGAATACAATGACGAGGTTCAGGATAGTGGCTACATTGGTAGCTTTCTTTAGTTGTACCTCTGATTGATACAGCGAACTGAAATTCTGGTCCATGAATGTATACTCAAATGGCGCATTCGGTGATAACTTCTTCCATTTATCCTGTAGATCACCGATCGTCTTGCTGATATTAGCAGCACTTAATTTAATAGTGATATAGCGGTAGCCTGGGCTATCTCCTACATGGGTGAAGGCAAGCGGCCCGATCTTATCCTGGAAAGAAGAATAATTAAAATCTTTAACCACACCATCAACGATCAAATCTATATTGGTATTACGGATACGAACATGCTTTCCTACTGCTGATGTCCAGCCGAAATTCTTTACTGCCGTTTCATTCAATACGATCTTTCCCTGGGCTGAATTCGGATCATAATCCTGAAAAAAAGTTCCTTCTTTTTCTTTTATTCCATAGGTGCTGGCGAAATGTTCATCCGCCACGAGATTGGGAATAACAAAAGCCTGATTATCGGGTGACCCTTCAGGAATAAGATCCATCTGGTTAGGCGGTACCCTGTCTGGCACTTCAAAAGATAAGGTGGCATCTTTTACTCCCGGCGTTTGTGACAGTTCACCACGGATAGCTTCCATACGCAACACACCAGCAGAATCCCATTGTTTGGGGAATGCAGTCAGTACCAGTAATTGTTCTTTATTATACCCAAGATCTTTGTTGAATACATAAGATACCTGTTTGGATACATTCAATGCACTGATGAAAATGACGATGGCTAATGTAAACTGTATAACTAATAACGACTTTCTGAAAACCAATCCGCCTTTCGCTGTATCGATCTTTCCTTTCACCGAATGAATGATACGCGATGAACTTAATATGAATGCAGGATAAATACCAGCAATGATGCCCACAACAACTATCAATGAGAATAACAAACCAATTTCCCGTAATCCGAACTGCCACAATGAAGTCAGCCTTGTATTCAGGAACTGGTCGAATACCGGGCGGACAAGTTCATATAATATTAAGGAAATGAAACCTGAAATAAAAGTCAGTACTACTGACTCACAAAGGTGTTGGAATATTAATTGTTTCTTTTCTCCACCAAACACTTTACGGAGCCCGATTTCTTTTAGCCGATAAGTAGAGGTACCAATATTGATATTGATAAAATTAATGATCGCCATTAACAAAATGAATACAGCGACTAAGGACAGCGTAGTGATCATTTTTTTAACAGCGCCGTTATTATTATTTAAATAATAATCTCTAAGCGGAGCCATCTCTACCTGCAACTTACCTTTCAGATCATCTGACAGATGCAGGTTAAGTGTACTATTAACAGCGGCAGTAAGATCTTTTGGGTGAACACCAGGTTTCAGTTCCAGCATACCTACCATATAAGCATTATTCCAATTGTCTTCTCCATTACCACCCGGGAAAAAGCGATTTCCTTCTAACGGTACAAATACATTATATCCTTTTGGATCGATATAATTATTAACGCTGTTATAAGGCATGTCTTTCAACACCGCCGAAACTGCAAAGACTTGTTGGTCGCCGGTAGTATTAGAGACGGTAATTATTTTATCCAACGCCTCCGTTGTACCAAATAGTTTCATGGCCAACGTCTGGGTGATCAGCGCTGAATTATTATTGGCAAATGCTTTTTCTTTATTTCCTTTTAATACTTCAAAGCCATACATCGAAACCAGGTTTGTATCGCAGATGGCAATATTTTCCTTTAAATTCTTCTCTCCTACAGTTACTACATTGGTTACCGGATTGAAACGAAAATAATTTGCTACCAGGTTAGGATACTTTTCTTTCAACTCAGGTCCCAGTGGAGCAATCGTTGTTACATCTAATCCCATCCCCTTTATCTTCCACTTACTTTTTAGCACATACTGGTTATCTACATTTTTCAACTGACCATTCACTGTCTTTTGATTCAGCACATACACACCAATCAGCATTGAAAAAGTAATACCAATGGCCAGGCACAGAATATTGATCATCGAAAACAACTTGTGTCTCCGGAGATGCCTAATAGCTATAGTGAGATAATTTTTTAGCATAATTCTGTTTTACTCGAAGGCTATTAGCTGTTAGCCGTTAGCTTTTGGACTTATAATGTGAATTGAACTATTGTTTTATTTTTTCATAATATTTGTTATTAAACTCCCATTACCAGAAATGCGAAGCTAATAGCTAACGGCTAACAGCTAATAGCTTCTCCTCATTCTGTCCTCAAGCTTTTTACCGGATTCGCTATCGCTGCTTTGATAGCCTGGAAACTTATTGTCAATATCGTAATTATAATGGCCATCATACCTGCTGCTATGAATACACCTGGTCCGATAGTAATTCGGTAATGATATTTTAACAACCACCCATTGAGAAAATATAAGGCAATTGGTGAAGCAATCAGGCAACTGATAACAACCAATAGCAAAAATTCTTTGGATAATAATAACCAAACCCGGCTGACCGATGCTCCTAATACTTTCCGGATACCGATTTCTTTTTTACGTTGCTCGGCCATATATGCTGCTAAGCCAAATAAACCGAGACAGGAAATAAGAATCGCTAATACAGCGAATATACCAGCCAGTTTACCGACCAGCACTTCCAGATTAAACTTACTGGCATAAGCATTATCTGCGAACTGGTAACTATACGGATAGCCAGGATTATATTTATTAAATACCAACGTAAGCTTAGCCAGGGCGTCATGTGTATCTTTATTTGCAGAAAGCCGATACATCAGTTGATTGAAATCACGCCCATGTGTAAACACCACCGGCGCTACGGGCATAAAGGGTGATTCCATCACCGCATCTTTTACTACGCCAATGATCTTTACATTCCTGTGATCATTCCAATTAATGGTCTGGTTCAATGGCTCGGTAAGATGCATACGATTGACCGCACTTTCATTGATAATAACAGAAGCAGAATCGACACTCCATTTATTGTCGAAATTTCTTCCTGATAACAATGTCATCCCCACTGTATTAAAATAGCTATCAGTGATCCCAATTGCTCCGGCGTTTATCTTTTCCTCGCCAGCACTTTTACCCGGCCATTCATGTATGGCAGTATGTGCATAGATCCCATTAATAGGGCAGGAAGCCCCCGACATGTTTTCAACGATACCGCTTTGCAACAATTCATTTTTTAAAGCGCCGTAATTTCTATTCAGATCATCCGACATCTCCGTGATCAATAAACGATTGGCGTTATAGCCCATGGGCCTGCTCTTTGTATATTGTATCTGCCGATAAACGATAATAGTGCTGATGATGAGCGCGACTGAACAGGTAAACTGCAACGTAACCAACACTTTTCTTGGCAGCGTTGCCGATCTTCCCGCTTTCACTGCGCCTTTCAATACTTTGGCAGGGCGGAAAGAAGAAAGATAAAAGGCCGGTCGGCTTCCAGCAAGCAAACCAGTGAAAATAACAAACCCGGCCATGATTGTCCATGCAAAAGGACTGTTCCATGGAATATGAATATCACTATTAGTCAATGTATTAAAGCCCGGTAAAGCCAATTGCAAAATGCCGATTGACAAAAGAGCCCCTAAAAAAGTAATCAGTAATGATTCAATAATGAATTGAAAGATCAATTGGCTGCGACCTGAACCAATTGCTTTACGAACACCTACTTCCCTTGCTCTTTTTTCTGAACGTGCAGTAGATAAATTCATGAAATTTACACACGCAATCAACAATACCAACATACCAATGATACTGAACATTTTCACATAATCAATATATCCACCTGTTGCTTTTCCATTTTCAAAATCAGAATATAAGCGCCAGTCTTTCATTGGGTGCAGGATAACCTGCGTTTTGCTGTTGCGCATCTCTTCATTATTCTTACTAACAATATCTTTTATTTTACCCGCCAGTTGTGCACGGTCAGCATTAGGCTGCAGGCTTGCATATACCAGGAATGAGTTATTTGTCCATTCTGTTCTTGCTTGTTTTACCCATAGTTCATCAATTTCACGATATTTAAAAGAAACAAGATACCCAAACCAGATAGAGGAATTAGTAGGCACATCTTTGATAATACCTGTTACTTTAAGATCATGCCTGGTATCAAACCGTACTGTCTTATTCATTGGATCGGCATTTCCAAACAATGCTTTTGCTACGCTCTGAGTAAGAACGATCGAATAAGGGTCCTGTAATACGGTAGACGCATTTCCCTGTACCAATGGATATTGAAATATTTTTAAATAATCGGGACCAGCCATGATACCATATTGAGCAATCTTTTTATCATTAACAATAAGACTATGCATATTTCCCCAATCGGATTCCGCCACATATTTTATTTCGGGTATATCCTTTTTCAGCGTTTCTTCCAGCGGTAGCGAAACTCCATCAATTGTACGAATTTCACCGCCAGTAGTTATATTCAACTTAACAGAATAAACATCCTGGTAACCCGGTAAATATTTATCAAATGAATATTCTTTATTTACCCACAACCCGATCAACAGGGCCACAGCCATACCTGTACCCAAACCAATTATATTGATAGCACTGTATCCTTTATTCTTCAGGATATTTCGCCAGGCGGTTGTGAAGTAGTTTCTGATCATTGTTATTTTGTTTGAGCTATTAGTTATTAGCTTTTAGACCTATAATTTATACTGATCCACTTTATTTATATTTTCCTACTTAAGAGCTAACAGCTAATAGCTAAAAGCTTATTCCGTCCTCAGACTCTTCACAGGATTAGCAACAGCTGCTTTGATCGCCTGGAAACTAATTGTTGCTAAAGCAATCAACATGGCAATAACACCAGCAAGAGCAAATATCCACCAGCTGATAGGAAACCGGTATGCAAAATCACCGAGCCATTTGGTCATCATCCACCAGGCAACCGGTGAAGCAATGACCAATGAAATGAGTACCAGTTTTACAAAATCTTTAGACAACATCGACACGATCCCTGTGACCGATGCTCCCAATACTTTTCTTACCCCGATTTCTTTTATCCGTTGCTGTGCTGTGAACATCGCTAATCCAAACAGGCCAAGACAACTGATAAGAATAGCCAGTATGGTAAATGAATTAGAGATCTTCCTTATCGTTTGTTCACCCTGGTATTGCTTTGCTACATCCTGGTCAAGAAAAGAATATTCAAACGGCGTAGAGGGTACTAATTTTTTCCAATCAGTGCCAATACCAGCGATGATCGATGCGTAATTATCTGTTTTGCCCTGTACAACAAGATAGGCGGGTTTATTACTATAGAAAGTTACCAATGGCCTGACATCTTCTTTGAGTGAATTGAAATTGTAGTCATTGATAACACCGACGATAACATATTCCTGTTTATAATTATCATATTCATTATAGACTTTCGTTCCTACCGCCGTTTCCTTCGGAATGTCCAGTTGTCTCAATAAAGTTTCATTGGCAACACATTGATTACTGGTATCTCCCGGATTAAGGTTGCGGCCTAGCAGCACTTTAATATTCATGAGGTCAAAAAAATGCTCATCAGCGCTATTGATCTTAGTACCTTTTGCCCAGGTCATGTCATGTCCCGCTGTGTATAATCCAAAATCATTGGTAATAAATGTTGACGGATAAAATTTACAGCCTGCAGTTCCACTCACCTCTTTCATTTGCATGATATCATTTCGCAGGGCAGCGTATTGTTGTTGGGCTTGCTCTGATTGCAGAGGAATGATCAGTCGTTGCTTATCAAATCCAAGGTCCTTATTTTGCATATACCTTACCTGCCCTGATATAACGATGACACTAATGATAAGGACAATGGCTATGACAATTTGAAAAACAACCAGGCTTTTTCTTAAAACAACAGATGATGATCTGAAACTGAATGCCCCCTTCAATACACTCACCGGTTTAAACCCCGAAAGATAAATAGCAGGGTAAATACCAGCCAGCAATCCTGTTACTAATCCCAACGCAACAATGATCATGACAACAACAGGACTAAACAAGGCAGAAACAGTAATAGAGCCTTCTGTAAGATTATTCAGAAAAGGCAAGAGAAGGATCAGGATCGGTACAGCCAATAATATAGCAATGAAAGAGATCAATACCGACTCACCGAGGAACTGGCCAATAAGCGATGACTTCATAGCGCCGACCACTTTTCGTACACCAATTTCGCGTGCACGACGCAGTGAACGTGCCGTAGTAAGATTGATGAAATTGATACAGGCGATCAATTGAATAAAGAAAGCGATGGTTAAGAGTAAATATAAAAACTGCGCATCAGATACTTTACTGATCTGGTTCGCGACGCCTTTTGAATGTAAATGAATATCGGTCATCTTTTGCAGGAACAAATGTTTTGTTCCCGTCATACCCAACTGACGCAGATTTTCAGATCCATGTTTGTCGAGAAATGCAGGAAGCTTCGCCTGCAGACCAGCTACATCTGCTTTGGGATTGAGTTTGACATAGCTAAAGACAAAATTTTGTCCGGCCCATTGCTGGTTATTATGAACAAAATCACCAACGCCACCACTATTCATCGTCATGATGAAATGAGGGTCAAGATGTGTTTTCCCATACGTTTCATCAAACACACCGGTTACTTTCAGCAAAGTCGCTCCATCTTTATTAGCCACATTGATCTGTTTGCCTAATGCTGGTTCTTTACCAAATATTTTTTTAGCAACAGCAGAAGAAAGAACAACAGTGTATGGTTCATCCAATGAATGAAATGGTTTTCCTTCAATGAATTTATAATCGAACATTTGAAAGAAGGTAGAATCTACCACATATCCGTTCGATTCGTAAAAGGTTTCGCTACTTCCGGCTGCACTTAATAAATTATTCGATGCATCAGGCACACTAATGATACGGGTAGCCAATACAACCTCAGGAAAATCCTCTTTCATCCCCATTGCTATAGGAGGAGAGGCGGTAGCAGAATTAAATTCTACATCACCTGCTCTTTTAGCATCAATTACTGTGCGTATCCGATAGATCGATTGAGCATTATCATGATAGGTATCATAGCCATACTGATCGCGTACATATAATAATATATACAGACAACAAACCGTACCGGCCGTCAGGCCCAGTATATTGATAAACGAGAATGCTTTGTTTCTCGAAATATTACGCCAGGCGGTTTTGAGATAGTTTTTGATCATAGTCTTGTTGTGAATAGTGAATAGTCAATAGTGAATGGTTCACTTCGTGATTCGATATTCCTTGTTCCGTGCCTGCCTGCCGGACAGGCAGGTTCGATATTCAGTTTATCTTTCATTATTACTCCTTTATTTATACTTCTTTACTCTGTCCGAAGGCTCTTCACAGGATTCGCTCCTGCTGCTTTCACTGCACGGAAACTGATCGTAATAGCAGCAACAGCGATGGCACCGAGACAAGCCACTACAAATACCCACCATTGCAGGGAAATGTGATAAGCAAAATAGACAAGTAATTTATCCATGCCGATCCATACAATCGGAATAGCCAGGCAAATAGCGATCAACACCAGTACAATGAATTCTTTTGATAACAATGCGGCGATCTGGCCCAGTTCTGCTCCCAATACTTTACGAATACCGATCTCTTTCACTCTTCTTTCTGCACTATGTGTTGCCAACCCATATAGTCCCAGGCAGGATATAAGCATAGTAATGATGGCAAATACATTAAACAATTTAGCTGCCCGCTCTTCCTTCTCATATTGCCCTGCGACAGTATCATTGAGATAAGCATATTCCATAGGAAGAACCGTCTCATATTTTTTCCAAATGCTTTGTGCAACCGCAATCGCCTTATTGGCATTTCCCTGTTGCACCCGTGCATACACACAAATCAATTCATCAGGCACGTATTGGAAAATAGCTGGCTTTAACTCTGCATGAAAACTCTCGAAATAAAAATCTTTGACTACTCCAATGACGATGCCCGGTTTTTCATGGAAAGTGATCGTTTCGCCTACCGCGCTCTTCAATCCCATTTTTCGCGCCGCTGTTTCATTAATGATATATTCATTGGCATTGATCGATGTATTCTCAAATCCTTTGCCTCCTGCAAATTGTGTATGGAAGAAACTGGTAAAATTCTTATCAACAAAAAACTGGGCGATCCACATTTTTTCATCAGGCGCTTTTCGGGGCCACGCAATGTCAGTAGTTGT
>JBDTPD010000077.1:0-10735 GCA_039932855.1 Chitinophagaceae bacterium
AGAATGAGAAATAAGAAATGATTAATAAGGAATGAGAAAGGGAATGTAAAAGGTTGCGGCTCTCCCTTTCTCATTCCTTATTAATCATTTCTTATTTCTCATTTAATTACCTTTGCCCATTAACAAAATTATCTATGGGTTTATCAAGTATAATTATCGACGTACACACGGATGAGAACAAGGTTCCGGATGTGATTGCATGGAACGCGACGGACACAACAATTGAAAATGCACAAAAGGCAAAGGCAATGATGTTGTCTTTCTGGGATGGCGCTGAAAAAACAGCCTTGCGTATTGATCTTTGGACAAAAGATATGATGGTAGATGAGATGGCTGATTTTTTTTTCCAGACAATGATGACCATGGCCGATACATACGGAAGAGCCACGAATCATAAGGAAATGGTAGATGAAATGAAAGCATTTGCGCAGCAGTTTTATCAAAAATTCAGGGATAAACAATTGAAAGAAAATAAAGCTACTTGATGTGCGATGTGTGATGTACGATGTACGACAGTTCAATAAATGAAGAGTATAAGTTTATAATTCAGGCGTATATCGTACATCTGACACCGTACATCAATAGAATATCCAACTATAAAAAATTTACAACATGAGTCTCGAACAAAAAATAATGGCAGATTTAAAAACAGCTATGCTGGCCAAAGATGAAAAAGGTCTGCGTAGTCTTCGTGCAGTAAAGGCGGCGATATTGCTTGCAAAAACTTCAGAAGGTGCCAGTGGTGAACTGAAAGAAGAAGACGAGATCAAGATCCTTCAAAAACTGGTGAAGCAACGCAAAGATTCTTTGGAAATATTCCAGCAACAAAATCGTACCGACCTGGCACAAAAAGAGCAGGAAGAAATAGAAATAATTGAAAAATTTCTTCCGAAACAATTATCAGCAGATGAATTAAAAGGAATCATCGCAAAGATCATTGCTGATACAGGTGCCAGTTCACCAGCCGATATGGGAAAAGTAATGGGCGCTGCCAGCAAACAATTGGCGGGTAAAGCGGATGGAAAAACTATTTCTGCAGTGGTGAAAGAACTACTGAATAAATAACAGGGTATAAAGCTTGAACATTGAGTAACTCTTAACTCAATGCAAGTGAGCCTCTTTTTATGATCATAGATGTAATCTTTCTAATCATACTGATACTTGCCATCATCAAAGGCTTCCGTCGTGGATTGATTCTGGGTATATTTTCTTTTCTCGCAATCATTATAGGTCTTGCTGCTGCGATTAAACTTTCTGCTATTGTTGCACATTACATCGGCGATACAGTAAATGTATCTGCGCGTTGGCTTCCTGTCATTTCTTTTATCGTTGTTTTTTTAATAGTACTGTTATTGGTGAGATTGGGGGCAGCACTAATTCAAAAAAGCATGGAAGTCTCGATGCTTGGATGGGTAAACAGGCTCGGCGGCATTCTTTTATATGCTGCTATTTACATTACTATCTATAGCGTACTACTATTTTATGGAGGAAAAACCGGTATTATAAAACCTGAAACGATACAGGCTTCATCTACTTATTCATTTATTGCGCCCTGGGGACCAACTATCATTGATGCCTTTGCATACATCCTTCCTTTTTTCCGCGATATGTTTACCGAGCTAGGGACGTTTTTTGACGGAATTGGTAAAAAAATATCGTGAAGAAGCGATTATGGGAGAATTCCGGCAAAAAAAACGTCTCATTATTTTTTTTCTTATCATTTATTTGAATCGAATAAACATTTGATAGTAAGAATGCGACGGAATACTATTAAAATGGCGTTCAACATGTTATCTTTGTAGTATTATCAAAGACTTATTTTGAACGGTCGATAATATGCACTAAAACGATTATTTTAGCAAAAATTAACAGTGCGCAGAACATGACGTACGAGATTAAACTAGATAATAAATTCAAGTATATTGAAGAAGGCGAAGGCGAGCCGCTGCTTTTGCTACATGGGCTGTTTGGAGCATTAAGTAATTTCGAACCCCTAATAGAATACTTCAGGCAGTATAATAAAGTAGTGGTGCCTCTGTTGCCATTGCTTGAGATGGATATACTACATACCTCCGTTGGCGGCCTTGCTAAATTCGTTCATAAGTTTATTGAGACACGCGGCTACAAGAATGTTCACCTGCTGGGCAACTCTTTGGGCGGACATGTCGGTTTGGTATATGTACTGAAGAATCAGCCAGATTGTATCAGATCGATCATTCTTACCGGTAGTTCAGGACTTTTTGAGAACGGAATGGGTGATTCTTATCCCAAGCGTGGCGATTATGAATATATCAGGAAGAAAACAGAACTGACATTTTATGATCCGAATATGGCGACGAAAGAACTGGTAGATGAAGTTTTCGGAATCACTAATAACCGCCTGAAAGTCATTAAGATCATTGCCCTTGCAAAAAGCGCGATCAGAAATAATCTGGGTGAGGAACTCAATCAAATTAAGAAACCAACGTTATTGATATGGGGCAATAACGATACGATCACGCCACCATTCGTGGCCAGAGAATTTAATAAGCTGATCCCCAACAGTGAATTATATTTTATTGATAAATGCGGACACGCACCTATGATGGAGGTCCCAGATGAGTTCAATAATATTCTTCATAAATTTTTGAAAAAACTCAACGAGCCTGCAACAGTTGCCTGATCGTTTGGGTCTTGATAGAAAAATAAGGAGCCGCTATCCATGTTAACCGGTGAACTACGATCTCAAAATCTTCCCTACCTGCACATGACTGACAAAGTGCACCACGCACTTCAGTTAATGAACGACAATCAGGTAACACATCTTCCAGTGGTGGAGGGGGAGAAATATATTGGCCTTATCAGCGAAGATGATCTGCTCCAGGCTGAAAATGATAATGATGAACTCGGCTCTCTTCAACAATCTTTTGGTAATCTCTCTGTAAAAAGCAACGAACATTTTTTAAAAGCTATCCAGGTAGCTGCAGAAAATGGATTAAGTGTTGTGCCTATTGTAGAAGAAGACAATGAGCTTACCGGTGTTGTATCTTATAATGATTTGTTAAAACACGCTTCACAGTTCATGAGCCTGACCGAACCAGGCGGATTGATCGTACTTGAAGTAGACAGTAAACAATATTCATTTAATGAGATAAGCAAACTGGTAGAAACAAACGATGCACAAATCACCCAATTGAATACTTCTAATGATCCTTCAACAGGAACCATGCAGGTAACGATCAGGGTAAATAAATCAGAAATATCAGATATCGTAGCGACCTTCCAACGCTATGAATACAATGTGAAATACTACTTCGGGGAAGAATTATATGTCAACGAGCTGCGAAATAATTATGACAACCTGATGAACTATCTCAGGATCTGATAATCTTGGCACAGCTTTTTTAACTCAAGTAAGAAAATCCTATAATTTAGAGGATATTGCAGTACCTGAAAATGTTGAGGGTTAAGAAATATAGCCTGTGGCTCTTAATAGTGATTGCCCCCTGCCAGTTCCTGTTAGCACAGGTAAAAGGCAATAGCATATACGTACCCGGGAATCAGGAAAATATTTCCCCTGCCGATACAACCCCCGGTCCAAAAAATTACTTCACTGTCCGCACCATCATCATTGAAGGAAATAAAAAAACAAGACCCGCTCTCATTCTTCGTGAGCTTCCTTTTAAAATGGGAGATAGTTATTTACTTCCCGAACTTGTTAAAAAATTTGAGATCGGCCGCAAGCAATTAATGAACACCACTTTGTTTCATGAAGCCATTGTTGCCTTAAAACATTCTGACGGATATAACATCGATGTATTGGTATCGGTGAAAGAACGCTGGTATATCTTTCCTATTCCTTATTTCAAACCAGTCGATAGAAATCTTAACCAGTGGATCGTAGAACAGAAAGCAAGCTTGAAACGTGTGAACTACGGTCTAAAGCTGATGTATTATAATTTCACCGGAAGAAATGATAAACTGCGTATCTGGGCCATCAATGGTTATACAAAACAGCTTTCATTCAATTACGACGGACTTTATTTCGACAAGAGAATGAAATGGGGTTTCAATACAGGCTTTGCTATCGGAAAGAATAAAGAGATCAATTATAATTCTGAAAACGATAAGCAGGTCTTTTTTAAAGACGATGACTATGTCAGGAATTTTGTAAATGGATATGCAGAACTTTCTTATCGCCGGGCCATCAAAACAAGACATCGTTTTGGTATTGGCTATACCCGGGAAGATGTTGCGGACACAGTCATTAAATTAAATCCAACATATTTTCAACCAGGTCGAAAACGTGTAGAGTACCCGGAGTTGTATTATATCATGACGTTTTATGACCTCGATTATATTCCTTATCCAACCAAAGGTTACGCTACAGAAATAATGGTGGATAAGAAAGGAGTGAATAAGGCTATGAACCTTTGGCAATTGTCTGTAAAAGCATCAGGTAACTGGCCAACCGGTAAAAAAACTTTTGTTAGTTTAAATACATACGGCGTCATAAAACTTCCTTACCGTCAGCCTTATTATAATCAGCACCTGCTTGGTTATTCAGATGTGTTCATGCAGGGCTATGAATATTATGTGATAGATGGAACTGCGGGTGGATATGTCAAGGCTGCGATCACGAGGAAATTATTTGACTTTGGAATTCGTGTGCCTGGCACCAAGCGATTTGCTCCATTCAGGATACCATTCAATATTTATGGTAAAATATATGGCAATGCAGGCTATATCTACAATCCATATCCCGGCAATAATTATCTCTCCAATAAGATGCTCTATTCTTCCGGTATCGGTCTTGATATTACTACGATCTACGATTTCAATCTTAAGCTCGAATGGTCTTTTAATCAGTTAGGACAAAACGGGCTATTTTTACATAGAAGAACTATTTTCTGATTATCTTGATAAAGTAAAAAGTAAAAAGTAAAAATTCAGAATATTCGTCTGATTTTTTACTTTTTACTTTTAAATTTTTACTTTTTATGAAGGCAGCTATCTATAGCAGGTTAATGGAAGATGATCAAAAGGAAAACATACAGATTTTTTTTGATGAGCTGACGCGTCAAAAAATTGAACCGATCATTTTTGATCAGTTTTTTGAGCAAATCAAGAATACTATTCAGCTTCCTGCTACTACCACTACTTTTTCTCTTCCCGAACATCTTACTGACGAAATAGAATTTATTATGAGTCTCGGCGGAGATGGAACATTGCTCGATACAATAACCCTGGTAAGAAATAAAAAGATATCTATCATGGGGATCAACTTTGGTCGTCTCGGATTTCTCGCGAGCATAGGTCAGGATGAAATCAAAACAGCGGTGCAGGCTATTGTGAAAAGAACATATGTGGTCGATAAACGAACGATGATCCATCTCGATGCTGATCTTCCACTTTTTGGTAATGTTCCTTATGCGCTCAATGAATTCTCTTTGCATAAAAGAGACACTGCCTCGATGATCAAGATTCATACGTATCTCAATGGAGAATTTCTCAACACATACTGGGCAGATGGACTAATCGTGGCAACGCCTACCGGCTCTACCGGCTATTCATTAAGCTGCGGTGGTCCTATTGTTTTCCCGGATTCCGGTAGTTTTGTGATTACCCCGGTAGCTCCTCACAACCTGAACGTGAGGCCGATCATTGTCCCTGATGACAATGTCATTTCCTTTGAGGTCGAGAGCCGTACTGATCATATTATCTGCTCCCTCGATTCACGCAGAGAAGTGGTAGGCAAAAATGTATCCCTTGCGGTCCGCAAAGAAAGTTTTGATGTCAACCTGCTTCGCCTTAGCGAAAATAGTTTCCTGCAAACCCTTCATAATAAACTTA
This sequence comes from Chitinophagaceae bacterium, assembly GCA_039932855.1. Taxonomy (GTDB): domain Bacteria; phylum Bacteroidota; class Bacteroidia; order Chitinophagales; family Chitinophagaceae; genus JAJKIP01. The sequence continues at coordinate 5,833 of JBDTPD010000077.1, forward strand.
CCTGGGGGCTGGATAAACGTAACTAATTAAAAATTATGAATGTAGAATTATGAATTAATCATAACCTGCACGCAACATTCATAACTCATAACTCATAATTATCAAGCAATACGGGAATTACCCTAAATGCGGGCATAACGTATATTTTCGATCTAAAATGCTGCTTAATTAACGTTCCCGTATAAGAAAAATGCCTATTTTTCCGTTTTGTATTATCTCCATTATTTTTTGGGTTATGAGAAAAGAATTCCTTGCTGCTGTTGTTATTGCTGTAGTTGTTTTTTCTGTTCCACTCCGGTCCGCCGCGCAGAATGCGATTGTGCAGGAAGGTGAGTTTGGAATTGGACTGGGCTCTGCCCATTATTTTGGTGACCTGAATACAAGGGCCCACCTGAACAGACCTAAGATGGCAGCTACTATTTTCTTCCGTAAAAATTTCAGTAACTATATCTCTGGTCGTATCGGCGCCAGCTTTGCAAGATTAGGTTATTCAGATGCCTACAATACATTTAATGAATACATGCATCGCCGCAACCTCAGCTTTAATACCAATGTATGGGAACTGACTTTGCAGGGAGATTTCAATTTTTTCCGTTTTATGCCGGGAGAGCCAGGTCTTAATTTCACTCCGTATGTCACTTTTGGTGTAGGTGCATTCAGTTACGATCCCTTTGCATATCTCAATGGCGAGAAATTTTTTCTGCGTCCGCTTAATACTGAGGGGCAGGGAAGTTCTTTATATCCAGATCGCAAACCTTACAGCACAATGGCTCTTTGTGTGCCTATCGGTGTTGGTGTTAAATATTCTTTCAACGAACGTATCAATATTGGGTTTGAGATCCTTCACCGCTTTACTAATACAGATTACCTGGATGATGTAAGCAAAACCTATGTAGATCCGGCCGTTTTTTATGATCCGGCTTCAGGTCTGCCTCAACCACCTGCGCTTCTTTTATCTGACAGATCATATGAAACCGGTGAGCCTATCGGTATCCCTGGTCGTCAGCGTGGAAACAGCCGCCAAAAAGATCAGTTTGTGACTGCTATGGTACACCTGACCTTCAATCTTCAATCTTACCGCTGCCCGACAGCTTATTAATAGCGAGTAGGAAATAGCGAGTAGCGAGTGGATTTTCTCCTTCTTGCCACTAGCCAAACCCCACTGGATTTTATCATTATTTTTCTTTGGAATCCAATCCAAATCTATAATACCTTTGCAACCCCGTTCGAGGACGGTTTTCTATGTCAGTACCATTGCAACAAATAGATAAGAACAGGTTGCCCAGCCATATTGCAATCATTATGGATGGGAACGGACGCTGGGCCAAAGAACAGGGCCAGGATCGTCTGTATGGTCATTTCCATGGCGTAGAAAGTGTGCGTGATATTGTTGAAGGATGTGCTGAACTGGGCATCGGTTACCTTACTTTATATGCTTTTTCTACAGAAAACTGGGATCGTCCTGAATACGAAGTAGTCGGACTCATGGAGCTGTTGGTCAGTACCATTCGCCAGGAGGTCGAGGGACTTCATAAAAACAGGATCAAACTGCACGTGATCGGCGACATGAGTATGCTTCCGGAATATGCACGGCAGGAACTGAAAGAAGCATTGGATATTACAAAAGATAATACAGGTCTTAACCTCGTAATGGCGCTTAGTTATAGCGGTCGTTGGGAATTGTTGAACGCCGTCAAGAACATCGCATACGAGGTAAAACAAAATCGTTTGCCGGTAGAGGCCATCGATCAGACAACTTTACAAAAGTATCTCTGCACCAGTGAGTTTCCTGATCCGGAATTAATGATCAGAACCAGTGGTGAATTTCGGATAAGCAACTTTCTATTGTACCAACTGGCCTATGCAGAATTGTATTTTACGGATGTCCGCTGGCCCGATTTCAGAAAGAAAAATTTGTACGAAGCGATATTGGATTACCAGGGAAGGGAGAGGAGATTTGGAAAGACAGGCGAACAGATATCAGAAGAAACTGTAAGCTAAAACGGACACGGGTATACAGGTAATTTTGGATTACTTATTTACTCTTGTTAACGCTGTCAACTTCGTGTCGTTTTAACAAACACTTTCGATATTTACCGTTAATTTGCCGCCGCAACAAGGGTTTGCGGCGTATTTATATATAAAATACAGTGAACAAACTAATTGCGGACCTGCCGGTGGCAGGTTCTCTGACTGACTTGAACAATCAACCATGCAACGAATTTCACTCCGGATCAGTGTAACTTTGGTACTTGCGGTTTTATCTGTACTAACTGCCCATGCTCAGCAGGATACGACTACTATCACTTCAGTCGATCCCAGTATTCTTGAATGGCAAAATGCAAAGATTCCCCGCGAATACACTATTGCGCAGGTAACTGTTACCGGCATTCAGCACCTCGATACATCTATCGTTGTATCTATTTCAGGTCTGCAAGCCGGAGATAAATTCAAATACCCCGGCACTGAAATTTTTGCCAAAGCCATCAATAATCTCTGGAGACAAAAATTATTTTCCTTTGTACAGATCTATGTAACCAAAGTACAGGACGATAAAATATCTATTGAGATCAACGCAATCGAAAGACCACGCCTGGGAAGTTTCAAATTTATCGGTCCAAAGAAATCAGAAGCAGAAGAATTACAGGGAAAGATCGGTCTTCAAAAAGGAACAATCATTACAGAGAATATCCGTCGCAATATCAATGAGGTCAGCATTAATTATTATAGAAATAAAGGATTCCAGAATGTAACGGTACGGGTTGAGGAAAAACCTGACGCAAGCCTGGTAAACTCTAATTCTTTGATCATCTATATTGATAAAGGAAAGAAAGTACGTATTAACGACGTAACTATCTATGGTAATGAGAACCTGGATGAGATGAAGGTGAAAAAGCAAATGAAGGGTACCAAGGAAATGAGCAGGATCACTCTTTATCCCTCAAGAGATACAAGTCGTTTAGGCACGAAAAAAATCCCGAGTTTCCATGAGTATATGAAAGATTGGGGCTTCCTTTCTCCAAGTAAGACCAAACGCGTACTCGATCCATATTTCCGTTTCAAACTTTTCAGCTCCGCGAAGTTCGATCCAAAGAAATTTGAAGACGACAAGGATAAGATCATCAAATTTTATAACGCACAAGGATATCGTGATGCACAGATCGTAGATACTGCTATTACCAGCAGCAAGAACGGCAACCTGAACATTGGTGTGAAAGTGAGCGAAGGAAATAAATACTACTTCGGTGACATTGCATGGAAAGGAAATGCGAAATATTCTGATTCAATCCTGAGTGTAATTCTTGGTATTCATAAAGGTGATGTGTACAACCTCGACATTTTAAATAAAAGAATAGGTAAAGAACAGTCACAGGAAGGTGGAGACATCAGTGGTTACTACCAGGATGATGGATATCTTTTCTTCCATGCAGAAGCAGTAGAAACTGCTGTATATAACGATACGATCGATCACGAGATAAGATTAGTGGAAGGTCCGCAGGCAAGAATCAAGAACGTAACGATCTCTGGTAATGAAAGAACAAAAGATCACGTTATCCGTCGCGAGTTGAGAACAATTCCAGGTGAATTGTTCAGTAGGTCTGATTTAATTCGTTCACAACGTGAGTTGGCGAATCTGCAATATTTCAACCAGGAAACGATTAATCCGGGTGTGGTACCAAATGCAGACGATGGTACAGTAGATATCAACTGGAAGCTGGAAGAAAAATCATCTGATCAGTTAGAGTTGTCCGCTGGTTGGGGTGGTGGTATCGGTCTTACCGGTACACTAGGTGTTACTTTTAATAATTTTTCTATTAAGAATATCTGGAAACGCCAGGCATGGGATCCATTGCCAACCGGTGATGGTCAGAAGCTGAGTCTTCGTGTACAATCAAATGGTAAAGCGTTCCGCTCTTATAATTTCTCTTTCACAGAACCATGGTTGGGTGGTAAAAAAAGAAATTCATTAACGCTTGCGTACAACAATAGTAAATATTCAAACGCATTTGATCCATTCACTGGCAGACCTGACCGTGCAAGGTCCGATACAAATTATTTGAAAGTAAATGGCTTCTCTGTTTCATTGGGTAAACAATTGAAATGGCCGGATGATTATTTCAACCTTGTCTATACACTTAGCTATACGCAATATAAAATGCGTAACTATCCGGTGTTCCAGGGTATCAATGATGGTACGTCAAATAACCTGAGTTTACGTATTGCATTGTCAAGATCATCTGTGTTTGATCCGGTGTTCCCAAGAAGTGGATCTAATTTCTCGGCGAGTGTACAGCTTACTCCTCCATACTCTTTATTCAATCCGGACCTGGTTAATTCCAAGAACCCGTATAAAAACCCTGAGTATCATAAATGGAGATTTACAGCAGAGTGGTATGTTCCTATTGGTAAACCATCGGGTTCTGATAAAAATCGCCAGTTCGTGTTGAAGATGGCCGCCAAGTACGGTTTCATGGGCCGTTACAACAACAAACTGCAGTATTCACCATTTGAAAGATTCCAGTTAGGTGATGCAGGTCTTACTAATAACTATGGTCTGTTGGGATATGATATCATTGCACAACGTGGTTATCCTGTTTACGAAACATCTGATCCAAGTTTGAATCCTGATCAGCAAAGTGCTTCACGATTCTTTACATTGTTTAATAAATACCAATTAGAATTACGTTACCCGCTTGTTACTAACCCAAGCAGTACTATCTATGGTCTAGCATTCTTTGAAGCAGCTAATGGCTGGTATGATTATAAAGATTATAACCCATTCCGTTTGCGTCGTAGCGTAGGTGTTGGTATGCGTTTCTTCCTGCCAATGTTTGGTTTGCTTGGATTTGATTATGGTATCGGGTTAGATAGAATACAGCCGGGAGGAGGATTGAAGAATGCT
>JBDTPD010000078.1:0-10728 GCA_039932855.1 Chitinophagaceae bacterium
AATGGTACGCTCTGATCTCGGTGTATCCGGTGTTGCTTTTTCATTAGACACTGAATCCGGATTTAAAGATGTAGTAGTGATCAATGGTTCCTATGGTTTAGGAGAAATGGTAGTACAGGGATCGGTATCACCCGATGAGTTTATTGTATTCAAACCAAAACTCGGAGGAAAAAATAAACCTATCATTGAGAAAAAACTTGGCGTAAAAGATAAGATGATGGTGTATGGCGATGATCCGGATGAACGTGTGAAAATTATTCCTACTGAGAAAGGTGCACAATATCGGTTTTGTCTCACGGATGCGCAGACAATACAATTAGCGGAATGGGTTTCGCAAATAGAAAAATATTATAGCACCAAAAAAGGTCATTGGTGCCCGATGGATGTAGAGTGGGCGATTGATGGACTCTCTGGTGAATTATTTATTGTACAGGCAAGACCTGAAACGATTCATTCGCGCAGGAGCGCTAACACTATCACCTCTTATGTAATGGATAGTGATAATAGCAGCGCCACTGTTATTTTAAAAGGAATAGCAGTAGGAGACAAGATTGCCAATGGACAAGTCAATATTATGCATTCATTGGATAAACGCGTAGCTGATGCGCATGAGTTTACTCCAGGCGATGTACTGGTAACAGATATGACTGATCCTGATTGGGAACCGATCATGAAAAAAGCATCCGCTATTATTACCAATAAAGGTGGCCGCACCTGTCATGCAGCTATCGTTGCGCGGGAAATGGGAGTGCCGGCTATTGTTGGTTGTGGCCATGCTACAGAATTATTAAGCAATGGTCAGCAGATAACAGCAAGTTGTGCCGAAGGTGACCAGGGAATTATTTATGAAGGCATATTGGCATTCAGTAAAACGGAAACAAAGCTCGATGAACTGGCTACTATCAATACGCCATTGATGTTGAATGTTGGATCGCCGGCGATGGCTTTCAACTATGCTTATCTGCCGAATAAAGGTGTTGGATTAGCAAGGGAAGAATTTATTATTAATAATTATATCCAGGCGCATCCGATGGCATTGTTGCGTCATCGCACGTTGAATGATAAAGAACTTTCTTCAACGATCACCAAAATGATCCGTGGTTTTGAGAATGAAGAAGATTATTTTATCAGCAAACTTGCCTTTGGCATTGCGCGTATCGCTGCAGCTTTTTATCCTAATAAAGTAATTGTTCGTTTTTCTGATTTTAAAAGCAACGAATATTTTAATTTATTAGGAGGTAAATATTTTGAACCGCATGAAGAAAATCCGATGATCGGTTGGAGAGGTGCCTCAAGATATTATTCGCCTGATTACAAAGAAGCATTCGGATTAGAGTGCAGGGCTATTAAACGTGTACGTGAAGAAATGGGTTTGGAGAATGTAGTCGTGATGATTCCTTTTTGCCGTACCGTTACCGAGCTGCTAAAGGTAAAAGAGGTAATGAAAGAGTATGAATTGGTGCAGGGCGAACAGGGATTGGAGATATACCTGATGGCAGAGCTTCCTTCGAATATTATCCTGGCAAAAGAATTTGCCAAACATATCGATGGGTTTTCTATCGGATCAAATGATCTTACACAATTGACATTGGGACTTGATCGTGACTCTGCATTAGTGGCGCATATTTATGATGAACGCAATGAAGCGGTGAAGATCATGATCAGTATGCTGATTGATACGGCAAAGAAAAATAATGTAAAAGTGGGTATTTGCGGACAAGGGCCGAGCGACTTTCCAGACTTCACACAATTCTTAGTAGAAAAAGGAATTGATAGTATTTCGGTCACACCCGATTCGGTGATCAAGACGGTGAATGCGATTTATCAGGTGGAGAAGAATATGTGATTATTGTCTGAACGGGGATTTGGGAGGATTAATAGGATTATAGGATTGGCCTCACGCAAAGACGCAAAGGAATCGCAAAGAATACAAGAGATCTTTGCGCCTTCGCGAAAACTTAGCGCCTTTGCGTGAAATGTATTTCCATAAATCCTATTAACCCTCCCAAGTCCCCGTTCAGACAAATTACTTCAATCTATAAATACCATACCCATACAAACACCTCTCCCACACATAATCCCTTGCTATTACCTTCTCAATAAAATCCCGGATATCACTACCAACAAATTTTTTATAATTACTAAATGCCGGTACGATCATCATCGCAGGTTTATTTGCTTCGAGATCTTTATATAATTGATTCTTCGCCTCGCTTGTTTGAGTGACATTAAAATAAATAGTAGGAGATAATCTTTCTGAATATACCTGTACCCTTGCTCCATAACCAGCTACAAAGACCTGATCTGTTTCTTTCGTATTTTCTTTGACCCATTTCCCTAATTGTTTTTCTCCTGCTTCATCAGATTGTAGCAGATCAGGGGTACACGCTGCAACAGGTGGTACGGGACGAATTGTTTTCTTCAATCCCCAGAATGGTTCTAATAGTTTTGGAAAAAAACAGATCCATACTACTACCAATAATCCTTTATAAGAGATCTTATATGTTTCAGTAAGATGTGCGAGTGCAAACGCAGACATTAAAGACAATGATGGCAATAATTCTTTAAAATGGGGCCGTGCATAAATACCAAGTACATTAATACCAATGAAAGTACAAATGAGCCAGGCGACCAGCCAATTGATCTTTCTTTCAAAAAAAAGATATCCTATCACGAATGGATAAAAGAGTACGAATTCAGAGTCAAAGAAATTACTACTGAATATATCCATCTTCCATGCCCATGAATGATCGGTGGTACTACCTGAACCAAAATTATCTGTCAGCATATTATGGATCATCAATTCCATATTGATGCCTGCTAATAACATGGCAGCAAATAATACCCCCAACGCTATAGCTCCCCCTGCGATAAATGCTCCTGTAGCTGGTAGTTTGCGGCGAATTAATACCAGTAAAATAGCAAGGATGCCGAAAAAAGAAGTGAGACGAAACGCAAGTGCAATACCTGCAAAAAGTCCGCTGATAAAATAATGTTTATTTTTCTCAGCCGACAAACAGTAATAAAAGGAAATGATGACGGCTGTGCAGGCGTAGGTCTCAGTAAAAGAAACAAGTTTGCCGCCGGTTGTCTTCCACAGCAATGATAATCCATATACCGAAATAGCAAAGATGCCGGCACGATAACCGGCTATATGTTTTGCGATGCGGAAAAGATAATAAACTCCTGCTGCTTCTACGACGCTCCCTAACAATCGGGGGAACCAATAATTAATTCCAAACAACCGGTCCGATAATCCGAAAATGAAATAGATCAGCGGCGATTTATTATCGACACCACCCGCATAGGGAACAAGCCCATGCCGCAACCAATTGCGCCCGATATAATGCCACATCGATTCTTCGTGAGTAAATGTGAGACTATTGGTAAACAGGGCCACCACCAATTGCATAAGCGTCAGCAACAGGATCAGCCGCAGCGGTGTGATGGTAAAGGGAATTGTTTTTTTCAGGTTCATCTTATTGAATCTCCTTTGCTAATAGGAGATAATTGGTAAATGGTTGCTTTCATATGCCGGGAAGACGGTAAGACGGAAAGAAATGTTCCTTATCGCCTTTCCGTCTTACCGGGCAAAATTCTTTTATATAGGTTTCGTCGCTCATAATACTGATGGTTGAAACCATGGGCTAAGGCCCCTCATAAAAAATTGCAGCGTTTTAGCTAAGAGTTACTGAAACCATATTTACCATTTATCATCAAATCTCTGTTAATATCCCACTTAAATTACGATGCTAATAGCTAACAGCTAATAGCTATTAGCTTTCTCTGTATTTTCGCACAAATTTCAGCGTTTGAAGCATCTGAGGAACGTTCATAAATATTTCTGGAAATACCGTGTTCGATTGGGAGTGGGTATACTATTTATATTCCTGTCAAATTATTTCAATGTATTAACGCCACAGATCACGGGATTCGTGATGGATTATGTACAACAGATCCTCGATAAGAATATCGGAACAACATCTGGCGCCGTACCTGTCAGAACACATGTCGGGTATGATCCATTGGTACAGAAATTTATCAGTTCAGTTTCCCACGCAGATTATTCATGGAAAAATGTAGTGGCGTTATGCGGACTGGTCATCCTGGCATTGGCATTGCTGCGCGGATTCTTTTTATTCCTGATGCGCCAGACCATTATCGTCATGAGCCGTCATATAGAATTCGAGCAGAAGAATGAGATCTATGGTCATTATCAACGTCTCGATGCGGCTTTTTACAAAAGAAACAGTACAGGTGATCTGATGAACAGGATCGCGGAAGATGTGAGCCGTGTAAGAATGTATACCGGTCCTGCCATCATGTATCTCGTCAACCTCATCGCAGTAATTGCATTGGCAGTGTTTGCAATGTATAACCGCGACAAATTGCTAACGCTATATGTATTGGCTCCATTGCCGATACTTGCGGTTGCAATTTATTTAGTCAATAATACGATCAATAAAAAAAGCGAACAGATCCAGGCTTCCTTATCTGATCTTACTACCAATGCACAGGAATCTTATTCCGGCATCCGCGTGATCAAATCATTTGTGCAGGAAAAAGCCATGCTCGGATTTTTTACCAAAAACAGCGAAACATACCGGAAGAATGCCATTGGATTGGCAAGGGTAGAAGCAATCTATTTTCCATCGATCACTTTACTTATTGGACTGAGCACTGTTCTTACGATCATGATCGGTGGTTTATATTATATACGTGGCACACATAATATTCAATTAGGAACTATTGTTGAATTTGTTATGTATATAAATATGTTGACATTTCCTGTCAGTGCTATTGGTTTGACAGCAAGTATGATTCAACGAGCTGCTGCTTCGCAAAAACGTATCAATGAGTTCTTAAGTACCGATACGGCTATTCGAGAACCAGCATCGCCTGCACTTACGCGGATAGGAGGAGAGATCAAATTTGACAACGTTGATTTCGTTTACCAGGATACAGGCATCAAGGCGCTTAGTAATTTTACCCTTGATATTAAAAAAGGTCAGAAGGTAGCGATCGTTGGGCGGACAGGTAGTGGTAAAACAACGGTCGCGCAGTTGCTTTTGCGCATGTATGATGTTTCGAAAGGACAGATCGAACTGGATGGTGTTGATATAAAAAATATCGGTCTTGAATCACTGCGTGAACAGGTAAGTTACGTACCACAGGATGTGTTTTTGTTCAGTGATACTGTTGCCAATAACATTCGTTTCGGTTTGAATCAGTCTGTTGCCGCCGATGTAGAAAAAGCCGCCAGGCAGGCTTGTGTACATAATGAAATACTGCATTTTTCAGAGGGCTATAATACAATGATCGGGGAGCGAGGTGTCACGCTCAGTGGCGGCCAGAAGCAACGGATCTCTATCGCAAGGGCACTGGTAAAAGATCCGGGTATGATCATTTTTGATGACTGCCTGAGTGCGGTTGATGCAAAAACAGAGAAGGAAATCATTGGTAACCTGAATGAATACCTCGAGGGAAAGACTGCTGTTATCATCACCCATCGTATTTTTTCGCTACTTCAATTTGATAAGATTATCGTACTCGAAGACGGAGAGATAGTAGAGCAGGGTACGCACCAACAACTGTTATCCAATCCGGGTGGGTTCTATACCGCCCTCTATGCCCGGCAGCAGGAAACTGAGCGTGAGTCATAGTTTCAGCGGGGGAACGGTCTGTGTAATAACTACATAAAAAAGTTACCGGGATTTTTACGGAAAGCCGACTCTCTTTTGGCTGTGTCAAAAACATCTCTATATTTGTAAATTCATAAAAAGCAAGCTTTTTTTTAACCTGATAAAAACAACTAACGTGGCGTACGAGAACAACGATAAAAAAATGGAGAGCATCTACAGCAAAAGAATCCGCGCTGGTAAAAGAAGAACATATTTTTTTGATGTAAGAGCCACCCGTGGTAACGACTATTACCTTACCATCACTGAAAGCCGCAAGCGCTTTGATGATAATGGTTATGACAGGCATAAAGTGTTTTTATACAAAGAAGATTTCAATAAATTCATTAAAGCATTGAACGAAGCAGTCGACTATGTAAAAACAGAGTTGATGCCTGATTTCAATTTCGATGCATACAACCATGATGAAGTAGCTGCCGATAATGATGGTGAAGGAGTAGTAATGAATGATTCAGCATCTGTATCTTCTGATTCTTCCGATTCTTCTGATATCTCTGATTCATCCGATGAATCAGCTCCGGCAGAAGTAGAAACAGTTGTAAATAACTCAACAAGCACTACTACCGCTACTCATACACACAACGAAGAAGTAGACAAGTGGTAATCTTATAAATAATTCTTTGCAGTAAAAAGCCCCGTTCATCGGGGCTTTTTTATTTTAATCAGTTGGAGGAATTCGTTTACCCGGAATGATGATCAACCCTTTTTGAGGGTTAGGAATATATCCAGGCTCTGGAAATTTTAAGATCATTGTATGCTGCCCAACATTTGGCATATTGAATTGATTCATATCCGGTACCAGGCAAGGCATTCTATCCATTGGCAACGCATATACTTTTGTTCCGTTTGCCAGTTTACTCAATAACAACGTTGAATTCGGATTCATTGATTTATACGTAAAGGAATTAAACTGCTTGCTTATTGCATCAAAGCGCGGTAATTTCTTGAGTTGTAATTCTGATTGAGGTTGTTGCAACTTCTTCATCAGGTCCTTGTAACTGTTGTCCTGCGCAGCGGCAGTAGTAAAAATGCCAAACGCTGCTAAAATGAATATGTATTTCATAAGCGGGAAGGTTTTATGAACATTAAGGTAGGCAAAATATCTGAACGGTGATTTGAAGGATTAAAATGATTTTTAGGGAATAATAGAACACAGATGACACGGATAATCAGGATCATCACGGATTTATTATTTAATAAAAAGATCTGTGTAAATCCTGCAATCCGTGTTCATGTATTTCTTTCCTGAAATCCGTTTAATCTCCCAAATCGTGGTTCAGACTCTCATTTTCTTGAAGGCATTGATCAATCCATTCGTGGATGAGTCATGACTATCAATTGGTTTATCATCAGCCAGTTCTGGCAAAACTTTGTTAGCTAATTGCTTACCTAATTCCACGCCCCACTGATCAAAACTGAAAATATTCCAGATCACACCCTGTACAAAGATCTTATGTTCATAAAGTGCGATCAGCTGGCCTAATGTGAACGGCGTTATTTTTTTTATTAAAAAAGAATTGGTTGGCTTATTTCCTTCAAACATTTTATAAGGAAGTAAGGCAGCGATCTGCTCAACTGATAATCCCTGTTTTTGCAATTCAGCCTGTGCTTCTTCTTCTGTCTTACCATTCATCAAGGCTTCTGTTTGTGCAAAAAAGTTAGACAGCAGTTTCTGATGATGATCGCCGACAGGATTATGTGTTTGTGCCGGTGCAATGAAATCACATGGTATCAATAAAGTACCCTGGTGGATCAATTGATAAAACGCATGCTGTCCATTGGTGCCGGGCTCTCCCCAGATCACAGGGCCGGTATTGTATTCAACACGCTCGCCATTTCTATCAATGCTTTTTCCGTTGCTTTCCATATTTCCCTGTTGGAAATAAGCAGCAAAGCGACTCATATATTGATCATAAGGAAGAATAGCTTCTGATTGTGAACCATAGAAATTGGTATACCACAAGCCCACCAGTGCCATCAGCACCGGAATATTTTTATCAAAAGGTGTTTGTTGAAAATGATTATCGGTATGATGTGCGCCTTTTAATAACTGTTCAAAATTTTTATAACCAATCGTCAAGGCGATGGAAAGACCGATCGCGCTCCATAAAGAATAACGACCGCCAACCCAATCCCAGAATTCAAACATGTTCTTTTTATCGATGCCGAACTTTACTACTTCTTTTTCATTGGTTGACAGCGCTACGAAATGTTTTGCCACATGCGCTTCATTCTTTGCTTTCTTTAAGAACCAATCACGCGCAGTATGTGCATTGGTCATTGTTTCCTGTGTGGTAAATGTTTTGGAAGCAATAAGGAAAAGTGTTCTTTCCGGTTTTACTTTCTTTAATGTTTCCTCCATGTGTGTGCCATCGATGTTGGAAACAAAATGTGCTTCGATATCATGCTGCCAGTAAGGTTTCAGCGCTTCTGATACCATCAATGGTCCGAGATCACTTCCTCCAATGCCAATGTTGACAATATACCTTATTCTTTTACCACTATATCCACGATGCTTGCCGCTTTGTACAGCATCGCAAAATGTTTTCATTTTGCGTAATACTTTTTTTACTTCCGGCATTACATTGTTGCCTTCTGTATAAACAGGATTTTTGGAAAAATTCCGCAAAGCAATATGTAGTACTGAACGATGTTCTGTTTCATTGATCACATCGCCGTTAAACATCGCTGCGATCGCTTCCTTTTGTTTCTTCTGCCAATTGCTGCAGCAATTGAAGCGTTTGTTCATTGACCCTGTTTTTCGAATAATCAAAAAGAATATCATCAAAAAGAATATGATACTTATCATACCTTTTTGGATCAGCAGCAAACAATTGCCTGATACTGTTCTTTTTCATATCTGAAAAATGCGACTTCAGCGCTTGCCAGGCTGGCGTAGTAAGGGGGTTGATCTTTGCGAGCATGCTTTACGATTATAATTTTGAAATAAAGTCGATAGTTTTTTTCACCATCTCTCCAGTGATGTCGAGATGTGTTACCAATCTTACACGATTGGGAGCAATGGCATAGCTGAGTATCTGGTCGTCCTTCAATGTATTCACCAGTTGTGCGGCAGGCAGATCATCTGTGAGTTCAAAAATAACGATGTTCGTTTCTACCGGCAATACTTGTTTTACAAAATCTTTTTTACTGATAGCCTCACCGATTTTTGCGGCGTGTGCATGATCTGTTTTTAAACGATCAACATTATTTTGCAAGGCATAAATACCTGCTGCCGCTAAAAAACCTCCCTGTCTCATGCCGCCACCAAAAACTTTTCTTACACGACGGGCCTTATGAATGAATTCTTTTTTACCAATTAATAAACTACCGACAGGGCAACCAAGACTTTTACTTAAACAGACAGAGATGCTATCAAACACTTCGCCATATTCGCCTGGTGTTTGACTCTTTGCCACGAGTGCATTGAAAAGACGGGCGCCATCGAGGTGAAATTTTAAATGATGGTCCTTACATACCTGCCCGATCTTAATGATCTCTTCCAGTTCATAACAACTACCGCCACCGCGATTGCTGGTATTTTCCAAACACACGAGGCTGGTATGTGCTTTATGAGCATCATCGGGATTGATAGCGGCCTTCACCATACCGGCTGTTACCCGCCCGCGGTCACCCATCAATAATTTTACAGAGGCCCCGGAGTTCACGGCAATGCCGCCTCCCTCGTATTGGTACACGTGTGCGCTCTCATCGCATATCACCTCATCGCCCGGTTGGGTATGGCACCTGATAGCAATCTGGTTAGTCATAGTACCTGAAGGGCAGAAGATGGCGGCATCCATTCCAAACATGCCGGCCGCGAGTGTTTCAAGGTCATTGATAGAGGGATCTTCTCCAAAAACATCATCGCCTACTTTAGCGGTAAACATGGCTTCCAGCATGGCTGGCGAGGGCTTTGTCACAGTATCCGAACGAAAATCGATGATCATCAGTAAGTTTCCTGCAAGTTAATTAGTTCACTCCTGAAAATAACCAGTTTACGAACGGAATAAATCAATTCTCGCGGTATTTATTAATTTGGCGGCTATGAAACCACCTTCGCTCGTCAGTCTGCTCATCCTGTTCATATTTTCTTCGATGATGCTGGTGCTTGCTTTCTATATACTTGCCAATTTCAGGAGAATGCTGCAGCGTATCAGGATAGAATGGCTGCGTAAAAATATCCTGGTGTGGTTGATCGGCATGTGTCTGATCCTGGCCGTGGTGCCATTTAATACTTATACGTCGGGGGTAAAAATAGACAAATTGGTATTCATGATCGGCAAGGAATTGCTCATCATTACTATCATGACGCTTTTTGTATTCAATGCTACATTGCTGGTATTAAGTAATGCGCACATAAAAAGAATGCCGTTCCGCAGGCGGATGGGTTTCATTTTATTCACCATTGTTTTTGGAACGGTACTATGCGCCGGTGTGATCACTTATATCAATGATCATTCGGTGAAAAATTTACACGTCGCCCTTTTATCAAATTTCTATACCGGCGCAGTTGCTGGTCTTATTTATGTTACCATGAGTTATACTGATTTGGAGCGTCAACGGAAGATGAATGAAAAGGAACTCGAAGTGGCGCGCTTACAACAATTAAAAACAAAAGCAGAGCTGGATGCCCTGCATTCAAAAGTAAATCCACATTTTTTATATAATGCATTGAACTCGATCGCAGATCTTTCTATTACCGATGGAAAAAAAGCAAGACGCATGACCATTGCGCTGGCAGATCTTTTCCGCTACAGTATTAATTACAGTCATAATAATTATTCAACACTCAATGATGAAGTAGCGATGACTGAAGTATACCTGCAGATCGAGAAGATCAGGTTCGAGGATCAATTGACCTATTCAGTCAGTGTAGAAGAAGGATTGGGACATTACCTTGTTCCGCGTTTTATTCTGCAACCGTTGGTAGAAAATGCTGTGAAGCATGGATTGAAAGTAACGGGTAAAATGACAGAGATCTTCCTCGAAGTAAAAAGAGAAGGAAATGGAATGGTTATTTATGTAG